>JALQZL010000002.1:0-6471 GCA_023258355.1 Wenzhouxiangellaceae bacterium
GCGCCAACGAACGCGTCAAAGCGATCGAATGACGGTTCCTCAGAAGGCCGTCGTTGCGACTTGACGACCAACGCCCAAAGCGCGGCTTCTGCAGGCACCTGTCTCTCATTGGCCATGACGGCCACCATGAGCTGATGTTCGGGAAGCCAAGCCACTGTTGCGCTAAAGCCGCTGATACCACCTGAATGCATGAGCATCGCCCCCGGTCCGGGGACATTGGCGACTTGCATGCCCGCACCATAGCCCATCTGGGCATTATCAAACATGGCAAATGCCGGTTGGCTCATGCGCTTGAGTGCGTCGTCATTCACTAAAGCACCCGAGAGTAATCCATGCCAATAGCGCAATAGATCAGCCGCAGAAGATGACACAGGTGCCGCAGCAAAAGGCGTGGCATAGTCCAGAGGGTCAATGGCCTTCCCTGCCTGATGACCCATCACCATGGCAGGATCAGGTTGGTTGGGCCTCAATATGTGGGTGTTGTTCAGTGATAGCGGCTTAATGATGCGCTCAGTCAAAAGATCGCCATACTCTCTTTGACTCACGGCCTCCAAAATTCGTCCAAGCAATTGGTAGGCCACATTGGAATACATCCAGCCTTGACCGGGGCAAAAAGTGCTGCCCAATTCTGCCAATGCTTCGAAGTTCTCTTCAGGGGGTCGGTAAGGACCAGAGAGTGGGCCATTGGCAGGGACAACATAGCCAGACCGATGGCTGAGTAAATGATCAATGGTGACCTTGGATGCTTGGGGTAGGTCGGGAAACCACTGATCGATGGTCTGATCAAGCCTGAGTCGTCCTGCCTCGACCTCTTGGAAGATCAAAACCGCCGTCATTGATTTCCCGATTGAGGCGGCTGCAAAACGGGCACCGGCTTGGCGCTTGGGATGGTGCTCCCAAAACCCCACTTGAGGACCCCAGACAGCCAAACTCCATGCGGGCGCTCGATCCAAGAATTTTCCGGCAACCTCATCCAGGCGGTCACGTGTCGATTCGGCCACGATTTCAGGCCAATTCGGATCGGTCAAGGGCAATGGCGTCAGGGCTTGTGGATACGGGAGGGGAATGGGTGCCTCACCTGCCACGCACTCGCTGTGCCCATGAAGTGGCGCTAGCGCACATAAAAAAGCCACCGCCCAGCAGATCCAAGGCTTTCGATGCAAGCTGTGATGAGTCAACATTGGTTGTCTGAACGCTCCATACCCGACAAGCCATTCTATATGAGTGGTCTAAGGATTGTCGCCACCTGCTCGACGGATGCTCGCTGAGGGTGCGTTTTGGCGGCAATCAGACTACAATAATTGGTTGAGCAGCCCAAACGGAACAAGGAAAGATGGCGGTTGATAAAGCACCCAACGATGTGACCCAAGATTTAGACCCAGTGGAGACTCAAGAGTGGCTGGATTCTTTGGCCGCTGTTGTCGACCGAGATGGCACCACACGGGCCCATTTTTTACTTGAACGTTTGGTCGACTTTGCCCGCCAGTCAGGGGCACATTTGCCATTTGATTTGACCACCGCTTACATCAACACCATTCCACCCGAGCGGCAAGTGCCTAATCCTGGGGATGGTGAGTTAGAGCGACGCATTCGTTCTATTATTCGTTGGAATGCGATGGCCACTGTGGTCCGCGCTGGGCGGCGTGGTGGCGATTTGGGTGGTCACATTGCCTCTTTTGCATCAGCCGCCACACTTTATGATGTGGGCTTCAATCACTTCTTCAAAGGCCAATCGCATCCCGATGGCTCTGATTTGATGTTTATTCAAGGCCATTCCTCTCCCGGTATTTATGCCCGTGCTTTCTTGGAGGGCAGAATCAGTGAGGGCCAGCTGGACCAGTTCCGTGAAGAGGTCAACGGTGAAGGTCTAAGCTCTTATCCTCACCCATGGCTTATGCCGGACTTTTGGCAAATTCCAACCGTATCGATGGGCCTTGGGCCGATCATGGCGATCTACCAAGCGCGTTTTCTCAAGTACATGCACAACCGAAGCCTGATTGAAGCCCAGAACCGTAAGGTGTGGTGCTTTATGGGTGATGGCGAGACCGATGAGCCTGAGTCTTTGGGTGCGATCTCTCTGGCAGGGCGCGAAAAACTCGATAACCTGGTGTTTGTGATTAACTGCAACCTTCAGCGTTTAGATGGTCCTGTGCGAGGCAATGGCAAAATCATCCAAGAGCTTGAAGGCGTCTTTCGGGGGGCAGGTTGGAATGTCATTAAGGTGATCTGGGGGTCTTATTGGGATCCGCTGTTGGCCAAAGACCAACAAGGGTTGTTACGAAAGCGCATGGAAGAAGCTCTTGACGGCGATTACCAAAAATATAAAGCCAATGATGGTGCCTACGTTCGCGAGCACTTTTTTGGTGCTTATGATGAGCTCAAGGCCATGGTCGCTGACATGAGCGATGAGGAAATCTGGCGATTGAATCGGGGTGGCCATGACCCACATAAAATTTATGCGGCCTATCACGAGGCGACTCACCATACAGGTCAACCCACGGTTATCTTGGCCAAAACCATCAAGGGCTATGGCTTAGGCCAATCGGGTGAAGGGCAAAACATCACCCACCAGCTTAAGAAACTCGACACCGATGGCATTCGCTATTTTAGAGACCGCTTTGATGTGCCCATCCCAGATGATGACCTTGATGGTGTGCCCTACTATCATCCGGGGCCAGACTCTGAAGAGGTGAAATACCTCAATGCCCGCCGTGAGGCCTTGGGCGGTTACCTACCAAAGCGCGAGGTGAGCACGCAATCGTTGCCAGTCCCGTCTTTGGATCAGTTTGAGTCCATCACCAAAGGGTCAGGCGATCGAGAGATTTCAACCACCATGGCCTTTGTCCGTATTCTGGCTGTCTTGTTACGAGACAAAGGCATCAAAGACCACATTGTCCCGATCATCTGTGATGAAGCCAGAACCTTTGGTATGGAAGGCCTATTCCGGCAGATCGGGATTTATGCGCCTTTTGGACAGCTCTACGAGCCTGTCGACTCCGACCAACTGATGTACTACAAAGAAGATAAGAAGGGTCAGGTGTTGCAAGAGGGAATTACCGAGGCCGGTTCGATGAGCTCATGGATTGCCGCGGCCACGAGTTATGCCTCCAATCAAATGCCCATGGTTCCCTTCTACACTTTCTATTCCATGTTTGGTTTCCAACGCATTGGTGATCTGGCCTGGGCGGCTGGCGATATGCGTGCCCGTGGATTTTTGATGGGGGGTACATCGGGTCGAACCACATTGAATGGTGAAGGCCTCCAGCATGAGGATGGCCATAGCCACGTGTTGGCGGGCACCATCCCCAATTGCATTACATACGATCCCACCTTTGGTTATGAGCTGGCCGTGATTATTCAAGACGGCATGCGCCGGATGTATGTGGACCAAGAAGATGTTTACTACTACATCACGATTCTCAATGAAAATTATCAGCAGCCAGCGATGCCAGAGGGGGTAGAAGAGGGTATCCGTCGAGGCATGTATTTGTTTGATGAAGTCAAAGCCAAGGCATCAAAAGGCACAGTGCAACTGATGGGCAGTGGTTCGATTTTGCGCGAGGTCATCGCGGCCGCTCAGATTTTGTCAGATGACTACCAAGTCAGTAGCGATATCTGGTCAGCCACCAGCTTCAACGAGTTGAGAAAAGATGGCGTAGCGGCCCATAGAGCGGCGCGTTTAGGCGACCAAGCGGCACCCACGCCCTATGTCACATCGATGCTTCAAGGCCGGTCGGGGCCTGTGATTGCAGCGACTGACTATATTAGAAGTTATGCCGACCAAATCCGCGAGTTTGTACCGCAATCTCAGTATGTGGTGCTTGGCACGGATGGGTTTGGGCGCTCTGATACCCGTGTTCAATTAAGACACTTCTTTGAAGTTGACCGTTATCACATTGCCTGGTCAGCGCTGTATGCATTGGCAAAAGAAGGCCAGATCGATCAAAGCGTATTGAAACAAGCAAAAGAGAAACTGGGTATCGACCCGAATAAGTCGAACCCAACTTCTGTTTAATTGGATAAATCATTATGAGTAAAGTCATTGAAATTCGAGTGCCTGATATTGGTGATTTTGTCAAAGTCCCTGTGATTGAAATTTTGGCCTCACCTGGTGATTCGATTGAAGCCGAGCAATCACTAATCACGCTAGAATCTGACAAAGCCACCATGGAGGTGCCTGCGCCGGCCTCAGGCACGTTGGTCACGCTCACTGTCAAAGAGGGTGATGAGCTCTCCGAGGGTGATGTGATCGGTACCATGGAAATCTCGTCAGAGGAAGGGACTGTCGCCGATGAGGTACCAGCACCGGAGCCCGTTGAGGAGACTCAACCGGACGTGGCAGCCACCGAGACATCCAGCATTTCGCCCACGCCTAGCCAAGACACTGAGCGCACATCAGCATCCAGCGAGCCATTCGCAGATATGGGTGTGCCTGTTTCTGATTTGCCGCATGCCTCCCCTGGGGTCAGAAAGCTTGCCCGCGAGCTGGGTATCGGGCTCGATGGCATTGTGGGCACGGGCCGTAAAGGCCGTATTACCGATGAGGATTTGACTCAGCAAATTAAGGCACGAATGAATGGGGGCGGTGCTGGCTTGGCGGTGGCCAGTGCGCCAGTAATCGATTTTTCAACCTTTGGTGAGATTGAAACGGTGGCGCTGAGCAGAATCAAAAAGATTTCTGGGCCGTCGTTGCATCGTAACTGGGTCTCGATCCCTCACGTGACGCAATTTGGTTCGGCGGATATCACCGGCATGGAGGCCTTCCGTCAATCTCAAAAAGCGGCTGCAGAAGCGGCAGGAACAAAAATGACGCCAGTGGTGTTCATCATCAAGGCGGTGGTGGCTAGCCTGAAAGCGTTCCCGCACTTTAACGCCTCTTTGACACCGGATGGCACACAGCTGATTCAGAAAAAATATTTCCACGTTGGTGTGGCTGTAGACACACCGGGTGGCCTTGTGGTCCCAGTGATTCGGGATTGTGATCAAAAGGGTCTGATTGAGCTGGCGCAAGAGCTCACTGCACTGTCTGAGCGAGCGCGCGAAGGCAAACTTAGCGCAGATGAAATGAAAGGCGGTTGCTTTACCATTTCTAGCCTAGGTGGGATTGGTGGTCGTGAATTCACACCCATCATCAACGCACCTGAGTTGGCCATTTTGGGTGTCAGCAAAGCCACCATGGCACCCGTTTGGTCTGGCGAGGCGTTTGAGCCTCGATTGATGTTGCCACTGTCGCTGTCTTACGACCATCGGGTCATTGATGGCGCAGACGCTGCGCGCTTTGTCACCCACCTGTCTGCTCAGCTTGAGGACTTGAGAAGGTTGTTGATGTAATGTCTGATGCGAAGCATTTTGATTTGGTGGTGATCGGCTCAGGCCCTGGCGGTTACACCGCCGCTTTCCGTGCGGCAGATTTGGGCCTCAAAGTGGGCTTGGTTGAGCGTTATGATGCGCTGGGTGGTGTCTGTCTTAACGTGGGTTGTATTCCCTCCAAAGCCCTGTTGCATGTGGGCCAAGTGATTGACTCAGCGGCACAGCTAAAAGACCATGGTGTTGACTTTGGGTCGCCAAAGATTGATTTAAAAAGTTTGCGACACTACAAAGAAGGTGTTGTCAAAAAACTGACCTCTGGCCTCGGGGGCATGGCCAAAAAACGCAAAGTGGATGTCATTGAAGGCACGGCGACATTTACCGATGCCCACACACTGAGTGTGGTGAACAAAGACAAAACCTCAGCAGTGAGTTTTGATCAATGCATCATTGCCGCTGGCTCTCGAGTGATTAAAATTCCGGGCATTCCTTATGACGATGAGCGGGTCATGGACTCAACGGATGCCTTGGCGCTCAAAGACATTCCTGACCATCTGTTGGTGATTGGTGGTGGCATCATTGGGTTGGAAATGGCCTGTGTCTATCGTGCTTTGGGCGCGAAGGTGAGCGTTGTTGAAATGGCTGATCAGTTGATGATGGGTGCTGATCCTGACTTGGTTAAGCCTTTACAAAAGCACTTTAAGCATCACGGCATCGACTGCCATCTCAAAACCCGGGTTGAGCGTGTGGAGGCAGGTAAAGAAGGCCTAGAAGTTCATTTCGCAGGCGATGATGTGCCCAAAAGAACCCGATTTGATCGAATCTTAGTGGCGGTGGGGCGCCGTCCGAATGGTGATAGCCTGGCCGCTGAGAAGGCTGGCATCACGGTGGATGAGCGTGGGTTTATTGCGGTTGATGGCCAAATGCGTACCCAACAAAACCATATTTTTGCCATCGGCGATATCGTGGGTCAGCCCATGCTCGCGCACAAAGCCAGTTACGAAGCCAAGGTGGCTGCAGAGGTGGCGGCGGGACATAAGCGATCAGCCGATGCCCGGGTCATCCCATCAGTCGCCTACACCGATCCAGAGGTCGCTTGGGTGGGGATAACCGAGACACAAGCCAAAGCTCAGGGACTAGATTATGGTGTGGGTACTTTCCCAT
>JALQZL010000002.1:6481-14997 GCA_023258355.1 Wenzhouxiangellaceae bacterium
GGGCTGCCTCGGGTCGTGCTTTGGGCATGGACCGATCAGAAGGGCTGACCAAACTGATTTTTGATCGTAAAACAGACCGTCTTATCGGGGCGGGTGTTGTGGGGTTGCATGCAGGGGACTTGATCGCTGAGTTGACGCTTGCTATCGAGATGGGGGCTGATGTCGAAGACATCGCACTGACCATCCATCCGCATCCAACCTTAAGTGAATCTGTGATGATGGCCTCTGAGGTCTATGAGGGTACGATAACGGATCTTTATTTACCGAAAAAGTGAGGGCGCCATGTATTATGCGGCCGCTTGTCAGACCAACTTCCAAGCACCCACTGACCGATCACAAATTAAAGAAAGAACACAGCGCATGCTGGCGATGGCTGAGCAGACTGTGGTTGGCTATGCCCCATTTCATGACATCAGGTTGTTGGCGTTCCCTGAATTTGCCCACACTGTCCCTATTCACAATGAGGTCGAAAAGCTACTCAAGCATTTGGCTGTTGAATTACCCAACGAGCATACCCAGGCTTATGAACGTTTCGCCAAAGAGCATGGTTGTTATATTCAAACGGGTACTTTCTTAGAGCGTGATGAGGCCTATCCGGGCCATGTATTCAACACCACCTTGTTGGTCGGCCCAAATGGGGTGCTGTCTAAGTACCGCAAGGTCAATACTTGGATCCCATGGGAGGTGCACACCAGCCCTCACGATCTGCCCGATTACGCCTTGAACCCTTTCCCCGTTGTGGACACAGAAATCGGTCGGCTCGGCGTCGCGATTTGTTATGACTGGTTATTTCCAGAGACCATTCGTCAGTTAGCCTTTAACGGCGCTGAGGTGCTGATTCGAGTATCAGCCTACATGGATCCTTGGGGCACCGCTGAGCCAATGAATTGGTGGACTTTGGTCAATCGAACCCGCGCATTAGAAAATACCGCCTATGTGGTGGCTGCCAATCAAGGTGCTGAGATGAGCCATTACCCACCGTTCAGTTGGCCAGGCGGGAGCATGGTGGTGGATTATGACGGTCGGATACTGGCACAAGCTGACCCGGGGCCCGGTGAGAAGGTGGTTGTTGCACCAATCAATATTGATATGCTGAGACAAGAACGCAAAAGACGTTTGGGGCATGACACGCGGGCACACTACCGAGCCGAGATTCATGATTATGCGAAAACCACTCGATTGGCCCCGGCCAATCATCAAGAGGGGATCACGATTGAGAGATTGAATGAACGGATTCGACAAGCCAAGAAACCCTTTGATGATGACTGCTAAGCAAAGCCAAGCGCTGCACTGGACGAAAAAACCGTGGCTGAGTCGTTTAGTCCGCCATCAGATCGCCTTGGTCTCATTCATTGTCCTGGCCGCCTGTGGCCAGAGCCAAGCGCCTTGGTCGCCCACAGCCGAACAAATCGCTCGCAACAATGAGGGCGTGGCGCTCATGGGGCAGTATCAAAATGAGCCAGCTCGACAGGTCTTTGCTGACCTATTGGCCAGCGCACCCGAATGGGTGGATGTTGAGGTCAATCTGGCCATTGCGACATTGAACCGCCAACAAGAAGACGATGAGCTCCGGGCATTGGAGATTGTCGAGCGAGTGTTGGAAACACACCCAGACCATTTGAGGGCACGCTACATCGCTGGATTGATGCGTTTTTATATTGGCCAAAGTGAACAAGCATTAATCCACTTCGAACGCTTGGGATCAACGGTTGATGACGATGCACACGTCGCCTACTTCACGGCGCAAACGCTAGGTCAGCTGGGCGAGCATGAACGCGCACTGGCGCTTTACCTGCGTGCTATCGAACTTGATCCTTACCTTCGAAGCGCTTACTACGGCGCAGCCCTCACCCTTCGGACACTGGGACGAGCGGATGAGGCCAGAGCACAACTGATAACTTATCAAAAGTTTGCCAACAACCCCCGGGCGCATCTGGCCGAGTTTCGCTACACCAGAAAAGGTGTTCTGGCAGAAGCCTTGGCCATCGGTGAGCGTGCGCCCAGTGAGTCCTTGTCTGCACTCGATGGTGCGTTGTTTCTTGAAGCCGAGAGGCTTGATGGGGTGGCGCTTGAAACCATTGCCAGTATGACCACTGCCGATTTGAATGGCGATGGTTGGCAAGACCTTTTCGTGGCCGGTGGGGCTGGGCAACCCAACGAGGTATGGCTCGGCCATGAAGGCGGTTGGGTTAGACAGGCCCATCCTCTCGACACCGTCTCCTCAGTGATGGCCGCAGCCTTCGGTGATATCAATAATGATGGGATATTAGAGGTTTATCTGTGCCGCGCTGGGCCCAATCAACTGCTCACAGCGGGCCAGGGACAGCGTGTTGCAGGATCGATGGATGTCGCCGATCCTGGCCAGTGTGAAGATGTCGCCATGGTGGATGCTGACCACGACGGTGATCTTGATTTGGTGATTATTAACCAAGTCGGTGGATTGGAGATTTTGAACAATAATCTCAACGGCACGTTCAGAGCGTTGAGTGAGGCGCCTGAATCAAACTTCTTACCCAAAGCGCGCTCAGGACGACAAATCCTAATGACAGACATGGACGGCGATCGGGTCTTGGATGTGATCGCGCTGGATCAGTCGGGGGCTTTGGAAGCATGGCGCAATGATCGGTTATGGCAGTATCAATCGCTCAACAACTCGTCACTGACCACATCAGAGGATATCTTGCACCTGGCCAGTGGCGATCTTGAGGCGGATGGTCAACCCAATGTGGTTAGCCTCCACTCGAATGGCGCGATCGTGCTGTGGCAGGATCTAATGAATGGGCAGGTGGAAGGGCGGACCATCGGTCAGCTCGATGGCGACATCGACCGAGATAGGGTGAGCAGTGGGTTGTCTCTTGTCGACTTTGATGGTGATGGGCGCTTAGATGTGTTGGTCCACTCAAGCAACGGTTTTGCCGTCTATCGCTACTTGGCTACCGATCACTCACTGTCAGTGATGTATCAATCTCAAGCGCCAATCAAAGCGCTATTACCAGTCGTCCACAACATCAGCCATGGCCCCAGTGTGGTGGCTGTGGTGTCGTCTGCTGCGCAAGCGCTGACACTGTCATGGTGGCGGGCTGGTGAGGGCCGCTATGCCTTCGTCGGCATCGATCCAACTGGCAGAAGTTCCAAAGCCGATGGGATGCGCTCGAACGCCTCGGGGATTGGGACACAGGTTGTGGCAAGAACAGGCCAGCATTGGACGATCTTAGACCGTGTTGATGACTCCAGTGGTCCTGGCCAAAGTCTCCAGCCAATGATTTTGGGTGTTGGCGATGCAGCCTTTGCTGATTTCATCAAGCTCTATTGGAGTGATGGGGTATTGCAAACCGAAATGGCGTTGGCGTCTGGTCAGGTCCACACCATTGAAGAGTTTCAAAGACAACTGGCCAGCTGTCCTGTGATTTTTGCATGGAATGGTGAGCGCTTCGATTTTGTCAGTGACATTCTGGGCGTCGGTGGCATTGGTTTTTTTCAAGCACCGGGTCAGTATGCTGAGCCGAGACCTTGGGAGTATTTTCGTTTTCCCGAGGGCACTGCCGAGAGTCGAGATGGGCGTTATCCGATCAAGATCACTGAGCCCATGCAAGAGATTGCCTATATTGATGCCACCTGGCTACATGTGTATGACCTACCTAAAGAGTGGTCTGTGGCCATGGATGAACGAATGCACACAGGCGGTGGTCCGGCGCCCCAAGGCACACCGATTTTCTATCGTCCCAATGAAACCCTTTGGCCAGTGATGGCCTACGACCAAAACCAACGTGAGGTTGTCGACGCCTTGCGCGTCAGCGATGGGCTGGCCGCTGATCCGGGGCCTCGTGATACTCGATTCTTGGGGCGATTGGCCACACCCCAAGTCTTAGAACTCGATTTTGGGCAGGTCATCAACCGCCCAGGCACTCGACCCGTGTTTTGGGCCTCAGGGTGGGTAGAGTATCCCTACTCACAGACGGTCTTTGCGGCTTGGCAAGCCGAGGCCGACTACGCTGCGCCCTCACTCTCTGCCTATGCCGACGGCCAATGGCACCTGGTCCATGAAGCCTTTGGGTATCCGGCTGGGATGCCCAGAGAGATGACCATGACACTAGACGCGCTGCCGCCCAACACCACCAAGCTTCGTATTGAGGGTAACTGGGAGGTGTATTGGGATGCGATTGGGGTCATCAACGCACGGCCGGCTCCACCACAAGCCAAGGTCCATCGACTCTCTCCTGTCGAGGCGGTCTTAAGTAAGACGGGTTTTGCACGTCGAGATACCCTGGCGCAACGGCGGCCTTATTACGATTACCAAGACCGTCAGCCTTATTGGGATACGCATTATCAAAGCGGCTTCTATACCCGTTTGGGCCCTGTCATGGAATTGGTGAGCACCCATAACAATGCCTTCGCCATTATCGGTCCGGGGGAAGAGCTTCATCTGGAGTTTGATGCGCCACCCAAAGCACAAGGCACCCATCGCGTTGTGGTGTTAGAAACGCGCGGTTATGCTAAAGATAAAGACTTATACACCCGAGACGGCGCCACCGTTGGCCCATTACCGTTTGCGCCTGAAGTGGGTGGATTAGACGAGCGTGAAGCGTTGCACGCAGAGTACATGACACGCTATCAAGGAGGCTTTTAGTGGCCATTGTCACTTCAACCCGGGCCAAGGCCAGACAGGCCGTGGGTAAAAAACTACGTCTATTGCTTTTTGTGCTCTTGGTCGCGTTTGTTGTGCTGAGTGTGAATTCAGTGTACCTGGGTGGTGTGACTTTTCTCGAGTGGCTCAACAACCAAACCTATCAAGATTTTACCTATCAAGTGATGTTCCTAGTGCACTTGGCTTTGGGGTTAGCCATTGCATTGCCGATTTTGGTCTTTTTGTTTGTTCACATGAGAAACACCTGGCACCGCTCAAATCGACAGGCGGTGTATGCCGGTCTCGCGTTGGGTGTGGCGGTCTTGGTATTACTAATCAGTGGTCTGGCACTGATCCGATTTGATGCTTTTTCTTTACGCGATCCAACGGCCCGGTCGGTGATTTACTGGCTGCATGTCGCCGTGCCATTTCTCATTGCTTGGTTGTTTGTTCTTCATCGATTGGCAGGCCCTCGGATACGCTGGCGCGTTGGGGCAGTCAGTGCAGGTTTTGGTGGCGTGTTTGCGCTCGCACTGATTGTGCTCCAAGCCCAAGACCCCTTATCACTTATTCGGCCTTCAGAGGTTGGCACCACTGACTTTTCACCTTCCTTGATCAAGACTGCCTCTGGAAACACCATTCCAGCCGAAACGTTGATGATGGATGAGTATTGTTCGACATGCCACAGTGATGTCCACGCTCAATGGTCTGAAAGCGCTCATCGTTTCTCGTCGTTTAATAACCCGGTCTATCTTTTTTCAGTGCGCAACACACGCCAGCAGGCGCTTGAGAAAGATGGCCATGTCAATGCCTCAAGATTTTGTGCGGGCTGTCACGATGTGGTGCCGCTGGTCTCAGGCGCATTTGATGATCCGAACTACGATGATGTCAATCACCCCACTGCACACGCTGGGATCACCTGTACCTCTTGTCATGCCATCACCAGTGTCGATAGCGTTCGGGGTAATGCTGACTTCACCATCGAAGAGCCCGTGCACTATCCCTTTGCCTATAGTGACAATGCATTTTTGAAATGGGTCAATGGCCAGTTAATCAAAGCCAAGCCAGATTTCCACAGTCAGACTTTTTTAAAGCCTCTTCACCAGACATCAGAGTTTTGCAGCACCTGTCACAAAGTGCATCTGCCCGAGGAGCTCAACAATTACCGTTGGTTGAGAGGTCAAAACCATTACGATTCGTTCTTGGTCAGTGGCGTGTCGGGCCATGGTGTCACCAGTTTCTACTATCCGCCACAAGCTCAAGCCAATTGCAATGGTTGCCACATGCCACAGCAAGCCTCTTCAGATTTCGGTGCCAAAGACCTCGATGGGGATGGCCTATATAGCGTGAGTCAACACCTCTTCCCTGGTGCCAATACAGGGATTGCGCACATTTTAGGTTTTGATCAAAGTGTCATTGATACTCATCAGGCTTTTTTGAAAGACTCTGTTCGGGTGGATCTGGTGGCATTGAGAGAAGGCGGCGAAATTGATGGGCCGTTGATCGGGCCAATCAGGCCTCAAGTGCCGGTGTTACAGCCAGGCAAGAACTATTTGTTACAAACCGTGATTCGTAATGTCTCGGTGGGACATCATTTTACTCAAGGCACCACCGACTCCAATGAGGTGTGGGTCGCCGTTGAAGTCCGTCACAATGGTCAGCTCATTGGTCATAGTGGTCACTTGAACCCAGACGACTTGGCCGTTGATCCTTGGGCTCATTTTGTCAATGTCTATCTGCTTGACCGCGAGGGCAACCGCATCGAGCGAAGAAACCCAGAAGATATTTTTGTCTCCTTGTATAACCACCAGTTGCCCCCCGGTGGCGCTGATCTAATTCATTACGAATTGGATATACCCCCTGGGCTCACCGGCGAGTTGGCTATTTCTATCAGTCTGAACTACCGCAAGTTTGACACGCGTCTGATGCGACATGTCGAAGGTGATGCGTTTGATAAAAATGACCTGCCGATTACCGTGATCTCGACTGATCGTGTGGTCTTCCCACTTGGAGATGAGGCGGGCTATGTGGAAGTGGCTGAGCGGGATATTCCTGAATGGATACGTTGGAATGATTACGGGATTGGTGCCCTGAGGAAACCCATGAATCGGCAGTTGCGCCAAGCAGAAGAGGCCTTTGCCATGGTGGAGGCGCTTGGTCAGGGAGCAGGGGCATTGAACCTCGCGCGGGTGTATTTGGCCGAGGGTCGGTTGAGTGATGCCACTGACGCCTTGCGGCGCGCCCGGGATCATAACAATCCACCACCGCCTTGGTCTTTGGCGTGGTTCGGTGCACAAATCCTCTTTCAAGAGGGTAGATATGAGCCAGCCATTCAAGCCATGTCTGCCTTGGCGGAGACTCAGTTTCCAGAGGCACGCCAGCGCGGCTTTGATTTTTCGAGAGACTATCGATTGCTCAATCAGTTGGGTCTGGCTTGGATGGAATGGTCAGACCAATTGGTAGGCCAAGAAAAAGATGACGCATTGAGTGAGGCCCGTGACTGGTTCACCAAGGCGTTGATCCAAGATCCAGAAAATATGACAGCCCATTACAACCTGGCCCAAGTTTATAGACGTTTGGATGCGGTGGATGAGGCGGCCTACCATGCCAGTCAACACGAGCGCTACCGTGTGGATGACAATGCCCGAGACCGCGCTGTGGCCATTGCTCGACGCAATGACCCTGCCGCTGATTTTGCCGCTGATCCGGTGGTGATTTACCCACTGCTCTCACAAAGAGAAATGGTTTATGAGCCATAAGCCAAACCCACCCCGAGACCAAATTATCGGCATCGCTTTTTGGCGTTCCGTGAGGATCTTTGGCCTCCTGGCTGGTGCGGTGTTAGGCGCCGTTTTGATCGTGCAAGTGGCTCAGCGCTTCATGGCGCCGGTGGCTGAAGTGATCACTGAGGACGCCTCGGTCGATTTATCGGGCCTGTTGGATAATGCAGACCAACCCAATCCACCCCAGGCTCAGTTTGTCAATATCACCGCATCGGCGGGCATCGATTTTGTGCACCAAAATGGCGCCTTCGGCGAACGGCTGTTGCCCGAGACCATGGGTGGTGGGGTGGCTTACTTGGACTACGACAACGATGGGGACCAAGACCTTTTGTTTGTCAGTAGCAATGTCTGGTCCTTTGTCGACGCGCGCGAGCCTTTTGAAACCTTGAGGCTGTATGCCAACGATGGTGAGGGTCAATTCAGCGATGTCACCGACCGCACGGGTCTCAATGGGCTGGATGCTTATGGTATGGGTTTGGCTGTGGGAGACTATGACGGTGATGGGTGGCTGGATGTCTTTGTCACCGCCGTTGGTCATAACGTGCTCTATCACAACAGAGAAGGTGTTTTTGAAAGCGTCACCGAACAAGCAGGCGTGGGTGGTGAGCCTAATGCTTGGAGTACGGGCGCGACTTTTTTTGATGCCAACAATGACGGTTGGCTCGATTTGTATGTGGCCAATTATGTGGTCTGGTCACGAGATATTGATATTGAAGTGGACTATCGATTGACTGGCATTGGACGTGCTTATGGACCCCCTTCCAATTTTCAAGGCACGCAACCTTATCTCTATATCAATCAAGGCGACGGTACGTTTATCGATGCCTCCCAAGAGGCTGGCCTCCGCATAGAACACCCCACCACGGGCAATGGCATTGGTAAGGGATTGGCTGTTATCCCAGTCGACATTGACCACAATGGCTTGACCGACCTGGTGGTGGCGAATGATACGACCCGCAATTTTGTTTTTCTTAATGAGACTGACCCTGCCACGCCGATGCGTGTGCGTTTCCGTGAAGCCGGTACGGAGCTTGGGTTGGGGTTTGATCGCAATGGCTTGGCAACGGGCGCCATGGGTATTGATTTTGCCCATTACAAAAATGACGATG
>JALQZL010000002.1:15008-36989 GCA_023258355.1 Wenzhouxiangellaceae bacterium
CATCGGCAACTTCGCCAACGAGATGAGTTCTTTTTATGTCTCTACCGATCAGGCAGTACAGTTTAATGATCAGTCAATCGGTGTGGGGATTGGTGGCCCCACCCGATTGGCGCTGACCTTTGGGGTGTTTTTCTTTGATTACGATTTAGACGGCCGCTTGGATTATCTGCAAACCAATGGCCATGTCGAAGATGAGATCCATCGCGTTCAAGCCAGCCAAACTCACCGCCAGTCAGCGCAGCTGTTTTGGAACTGTGGTGATGGCTGTGACCGCACATTTATTGCTCATGATATCGATGCCCTAGGTGACTTGGCCACACCGATTGTTGGTCGCGGCGCCGCCTATGGCGATCTCAATCAAGACGGCCGGCTTGATGTGGTGTTAACTCAAATTGGCGGGCCACCTTTGGTTTTGATTAATAAGACACCCACACCACATTCTTGGCTGGGACTTCAATTAAAAGGGCTTAAGCCCAACACGTTTGCTTACGGCGCCAAAGTCACCGTCCGCCATGGTCAAACATCACAAGTGAAAACGCTGACACCGACCCGATCATATCTCTCACAGATGGCGCTGCCGCTCCACTTCGGTTTGGGTACAAGCCAACAGGTTGATGAGGTGGTGATTGAGTGGCCCAATGGCGAGGTCCATAAACTCACGGAGTTGGCCATAAACCGCTATCACGTCGTTGAGCAAAGCACGGGGCAACTTGATTGATGCAGACAGCGCGGTGTGTCACCAAGGGATGGATTGTCTTGGCTTTGTTGGTCTCAGCCAACGCAAGCGCGGATTGGTTTTTAGATATCACCGAGGCTGCAGGTGTCGAGTTTCAATACGACAATGGCATGACCGGTGAGTATTACTTTGCTGAAATCATGGGCGCAGGCGTCGGGCTTTTAGATTATGACAACGATGGTCGCCTAGATCTATACCTTGTCCAAGGTGGGGCATTGGCGCCTGATGTTGAGCCATCTGATCGCCTCAAGAAAGACCGGCTCTATCGCAATGTGTCCCAAATCGAGAATGGCCAATGGCAGGTGCGTTTTGAAGATGTGACAGACGCCTCCGGTATCGATGCCAGAGGCTATGGCATGGGTGTGGCTGTCGGTGATTACAACAATGATGGCTTTGATGACCTGTATGTCCTGAATTTTGGTGAAAACCAACTATGGCGAAACAACGGTGATGGCACATTTAGTGAGGTCACCCAACAAAGCGGGACTGCGGAATCAAGGTGGAGCGTGAGTGCAAGCTTTGTCGATTTATATGGCGAGGGAGTCTTAGATCTTGTGGTGGTCAATTATGTTGACTATGCATTGAAGACTCATCAGGCTTGTCGCTCAGCCACGACGTCTAAGATTGACTATTGTTCTCCATCAGCATACCAAGGCATCACCGACCGGCTGTTTAAGAATAATGGTGATGGGACGTTTACTGACGTCAGTGAAGCCAGTGGCGTATCCGAGGTGGCGCGACATGGCTTGGGTGTGATCACGGCTGACTTTAATGGTGATGGACAAGTCGAGCTGTATGTCGCCAATGATGGCTCACCAAACTCCCACTGGATTTATCAGGGTGAGGGCCGTTGGTTAGACGATGCGTTTATGGCAGGGAATGCCGTCAATGCAGGTGGCGTCATGGAGGCAGGCATGGGGGTAGATGCTGGCGACTACAACCGTTCAGGCAGCCTGTCTATCTTCATTACGCACATGCGAGGAGAGACCAATACCCTGTATCAAAATCAAGGCAACGGGTGGTTCATGGATGTCACCTCTCAAGCCCAACTCGGCGCGCCAAGCTTGACGGCGACAGGCTTTGGGACGGCTTGGTTAGACATTGACAATGATGGTTGGTTAGATCTGGTGGCCGCCAACGGTGCTGTGGTGGCAGAAGAGTCACTGGTGGCTGAAGATGATCCCTATCCTTACCATCAGCCGAATCAATTGTTCAGAAATCGAGGTAATGGACGCTTTGAGGAGGTCACACAGCAAGCAGGCCAAGCCATGACGGCATCTTTGATAAGTCGTGGGTTAGCGGTTGGGGATCTTAACAATGATGGTCGTCCCGATTGGGTAGTGGGCAATATTAATGGACCAACACGCCTCTTGCTGAACCAAGTGGACAATGACCATCACTGGGTGGGGTTTGATGTGTTTGATGCCAATGACCAGCGTCGATTAACGCATACTGTCATTTGGTTACTTGATGAAAATAATCGGCGCACTCGTCGTCGACATGCCAGAACAGATGGCTCTTATGCCTCTGCACAAGATCCAAGAGTGCTCTTTGGTTTGGGCAATCGAGACACTGATGTCGCGATTGAAGCGCATTGGCCGGATGGTACGAGGGAACGTTTTTCAGGGCTGGCTGTCGATCAATATCATCGACTTATCCAAGGCAGTGGTGAAGCCATCGGTGAGTCGGCATCAACAAAGGAAACACCATGAGTTTGACAATGAAAGTAAAGCGGCGTTTGTGTGCTTTGGTGGTATCGATCAGCTTAAGTAGCGCTGTCTTGAGTCAGCCTGCACTCCAGCCTATCCCTGAGATTGCGACAGATGAGTTGTCTATCTTTATTGAAACGGTCATCTTTGATGCACAGACCCGGCTTGACGTGGCCCAAGCCTCGGGTGCTACGGGATCTGAGTTGGCTGTTGCTTACGGTCACTTGGGGGATGTGTTGTTAGTGCATGGCCTCATGGCGCCTGCGCAAGTTGCTTATGAAAACGCACAGACCCTCGAGCCTCAACGCCTGGATTGGCCTTATTTGCTGTCTGTGATTGCCATAGACCAAGGCAATGCCCCTGAGGCTTTGCGTCATCTTGGCCGTGCGTTGGCGATTGACCCATGGGATCGCGCCAGCTTAATTCGTCGGGGCCGCCTGTACTTGGCCAATGGAGAGACAGCGCTGGCTCAAAAAGATTTTGAAAAGGCTGTCCAGCTCAACCCAGAGTCAGCTGCCGCACTGGCGGGCTTGGGTGAGGCTGCCTTGCAACAACAAGACTTTGATAAGGCTGTGACTCAGTTAGAAGCGGCGCTGTCACGACAGCCCGCAGCAACACGCCTTATCCAACCCCTTGCCTTGGCTTATCGTGGCCTAGGCATGACAGATCAAGCCCGGACATTGATGGGCACCATGGGTGATAGAGATGTCGCTTTCGTCGATCCTGTGATGGATCGTGTCAGAGAAAAAAGTCAAAGTCCTCAGTTTTATCAAGAGTCTGCTTTGCAGGCAGCCGAAATGGGTGATTTGATCAATGCAAGGGCCCTTTTGGTACAAGCACTATCGCTGGCGCCAAATGATCCTTTGATTGTCACGAATTATGGCGAGGTCCTCGCCCGTGAAGGGCTGTTGTCTGAAGCGAAGGAAGCGTTTGTGCGCTTGGTTGAACTGCAGCCCAATGAGCCGGATGCTTGGTTTTATTTGGCGCAAACAGAAGAACTCTTGGGTGACCTTGATGGTGCACAAGGCGCCTATACCCGAATGCTGTCACTGTCTGAGGATGACTTTCGTGCCAACCAAGGCTTAGCGCATGTGGCTCTAGCCAAGGGGCAATATCGGCGGGCAGCCGATGCGTTTGATGGCTTGAGGACAACTGGCCAAGAAGAGGCCAGCCGTTATCTGATGGCTTACTGGTATGCCATCGCCTTGATTGGCTTGGAAGCCTATGAAGACGCCATGAGTGTATTAGATGACCTCGAGACCCAAAGTAGCGGTGCCGATCGGGACGTGATCATGGCCAAGGCTCGTCTGATGGCCAGTGTCGTCGAGGCCAACTCGGTCGCATTAAATGAGAGGCTTGCCCAAGTGAGCGCCCTCTATAACCAAGCACCGGATATTGAAAGTGCGGCCACTTTAGCCATGATCCATGCCAAGTTAGGCCAGTTTTTGGAGGCCCAAGATTACCAAGCGCAAGCCATGTTTGAGGCCCTGAGGGAAGGTTTTCTAGATCAGCGACCAGACCTCAAAGAAGAGATGGACTGGTACCGGCAACAACAGCCCGCTACTCGCCCATTCGGGAAAGGGCATGCCGTGTTTTCTCACCGCACCATTCGCTAAGCCAACCGCCAGAAAAGCCAAGCCACGCTAAATGCCATGAGAAAAATAAGCCCACTGATCGCCAATGCTTTCAGTGGGCCAGAGGGTTGATGTTCTCTCGCTACCCAAGGCTGAGTGATCAGTCTAAGACTTAGCCAGCCCAGCAAAGGGGCAGATAGAAAAGAGACCGTGGTGGCAAAGTCAATTAGCCTGGTGAACTGAGCGCCAAAAAAAGCGATGACGATCAGCGCCCCGAGTGCGTTGACCACCAAAATGGTGGCGTAACGTGATTGGGTTTGCTCGGCACTTTCCCTCCGCTCGCCCGTGGCGTTTGTGCTCGGTTTTAAACACTGCCACAGACCGAAGAGAACTCTGGGATAGGCATCACTCACAGCCAATGTCGTAGAAAACATCGCACTCAAGGCGGCCAGTGCCATCAGGCCATATGCCCAACTACCCAGACTGTCGGTGTAAGCCGTGATCAAGGCATCACTGAAAGCAACAGCAGAGCTCGGGAGTGCCTGACCTGTGCCACCAAATATGGCGGCCCCTAACAGGACAAACACCACCGCACTGAGGGTGGCGGTGAGGTAGCCCAATTTAAAGTCGAAGACGGAGGCGGTCACAGTTGCCGGCGCGCGGCTTTGCTTTGACCGCTCCAGTGTCCAAAGCGACTGCCACACGGCAACATCGAGAGGAATCGGCATCCAGCCGAGTAGAGCGAGGACGAAGGCGAAGCCCCCTGCTGTCCAAATACGCGCCCAGTGAGCTGAGGGATTGAGGGTCGATACGTCAGCCACTTGAGCCAGTGCCAGCACCACGGCAATAATCGTCGATACCATCAAGATGATAATAATTAACCGCATGGTGATATCTAGCCCACGGTACTGACCCAAGACCAGCACGCCAACAGAGGCGAGCAACACGCCCAAAGCCAGCCAAACAGGCGAGACCGATAAACCAAACACCACCCCCGCCAATCCTGCCGTGACGAGACTCACACTGGCCAAAATAACGAACATGGTTGAGACAGTGATCAGGGCGAATAACCACACTGCCCATTTCCCTAGTCGCCCAAAGCCGTCGATCATTGATTCGCCCGTGGCTGCGGCATAGCGTGCGCCAAACTCGAGGAAGGGATACTTAAATAGACAAGCCAGAAGAACCAAACCAATCAGCGAGGTACCAAACTCAGCCCCTGCCCGAGTAGATTGAACTAGGTGAGAGACGCCAATGGCTGCACCGGCCATGATAAAGCCAGGGCCGAGGGCGTTTTTTAAGCTGCTGATCATTAAAAACGCACTAGCATGACAGCCGTCACCACCAAGGCCCCGATGAGATTGAGGACAAAGCCCTCTCGCATCATTTGCTTGACTGTGACCCGCCCCGAGCCGTAAATCACTGCGTTAGGGGCCGTGGCCACAGGCAACATGAAGGCGCATGACGCACTGATGGCGGCGGGGATCATCAAAAGCTCATGCGGAATATCCGTCGCGACGGCTGTGGCGGCCAATACGGGCATCAACAGTGACGTGGTGGCGGTGTTGCTTGTGACTTCGGTGAGAAAGGTCACACCCAAACATAGCGTCAAAATCATCAGCCAGACAGGGAGAACCGAGACGACACTTAACTGTTCAGCCAATGCGTCACTTAGGCCTGTCTCAATAAAGGCACGGGCAATGGTGATGCCACCGGCGAACAAAATTAAAACACCCCAAGGGATTCTTTGGATGCTGTGCCAGTCAAGTAGGCGTGCAGGTTTATCTGGATCACCGTTGGGAATCATACAAAGAAGCACCACTGCCAAAAGGGCAACTGAGGCATCATTGGCAGAGGGAAGGCCCAGCCATGATTGCCAGCCACCAAAGGGGGCAGAGCGGGTGATCCAAGCCAATGCGGTCAGGGCAAAGACGATCATGACACGCACTTCCGCCCTTTGCCATGGGCCTGGTGCCTCCAGAGTAGGCAAGGGGCCACGGTCCACTTTTCTGGTGAGCCATAAGAACATAAGCGGTAAAAAAACCACCAGCACAGGTAACCCAAAACCCATCCACTCGGGAAAGGACATTTGTGCTCCAAACTGAGATTCAGACACCTGCATAAAAATCAGATTGGGGGGTGTGCCAATGGGGGTGCCGGTGCCACCAATACTGGCTGCATAAGCTGTTCCTAATAAAAGGGGAACCGTGAGAACCTTTAGGCGTTCATTTTCGAGCACCGCCAAGGCAACGGGTAACAACATCAGCGTGGTGGCGGTGTTTGAGATCCACATTGATAAGGTAGCGGCAGCCAGCATAAACCCGAGCACCAAACCCTTCAGGCCCAAGCGCGCACTGGCATGGATCATCACCAAAGCCAAACGTCGGTGGGCGCCAGATTTTGCCAAGGCACCTGAGAGCATAAATCCGCCTAGAAGCAGTAAAATCAATGGGCTACCGTAACTTTGCGCGACTTGAGTGGGGGTCAATGTTCCCAGCAAAGGAAAGGTGGCCATGGGCAGCAGTGAGGTGACGGGGATGGGCACGGGCTCTGTCAGCCACCAGATAGCACACCACAGGGTGATCGAAGCGGTGACGGCGGCATGGAAAGGAAGCCAGTCGAATATGAGCAAAGTGGCCAACAGACTGGCGCCAGCCAATGGCCCCAGTCCGAGCATGAGTTGTGGTATTGTCATTCCAGAGCGCATTTTATTGAGTCTAAACTCAGTGAAAGATGCTTGCAAAAGTTAAAACAATGTTCATATCATAGGGCAGTGGCCGGCAAGGGCCAAAACCCTTGGTAGAAGCCCAAATCATAAAACCATAAGCTTCGGGGAGAAAATCTGATGAAGTTACGCCTTTTACTAGGTTCTTTGGTATCGGCGCTTGTGCTCGCAGCCTGTGGCGGCAGCTCAACTGTTGATCGTGCAGTTCCACAAACACCCGCAACCAATCCTGGTGGTGGCCCCGTGACTGCGGTGATCACTGCTGAGTTTGATCCTGCTAACGGCATTTTACCGTTTCCGAATAACCTCTTACTGTCTGGATCTGGTGATCTGACATTAAACCCACCGGTTGCCGACCCCACCGATTTCAGCGATCCCGCCGTTGCGCTTAGCGCGCTGGATGGCTTCGGCACGGTGGCCCCTTGGAGTTTCTCTTTCGACAAACCGATTGATCCTGGCACGGTTGTTCCGGGTAGCTCTGTCCGCCTATTTGAGGTGCAAATGGTGTTTGGCACGATTGCTGTTCAATCTGTGGTTCGGGAGCTGACGCCGGTTGCCGAATACGTGGCTGTGGCGGCCAGTGCCAACAGTGTGGCGATCGTACCCACCACACCGTTGAAAGAAATGACTGCCTATATGGCCGTGGTTACCAACGGTATTACGGATCAAGCAGGCAATGCAGCGACACCGTCGCAAACCTATTTCCTGACAAAGCAGACAACACCTTTGGTAGATCCTGCGGGCGTGTCAACAGAGCCTTTGCTCCCCAACTCGTCGGCGCAAGCGCTTGAGCCACTGCGTCAGTTGACGAACGCGCAAGAGGCTGCTGCGGCGTCTCAGGGCATTGCGAAAGATGATATTGTCTTGTCATTCACAGCAACGACCCAAGCAGTGACGCCTGTTCTCAGTGTGATTCGCTCACAGGCCCAAGCTACCTCTACTCAGATTGGACAGGTTTGCGCGGCACCGTCGGTGTGCTTGAGCACAGCGGATGTGCTGCCACCTGGCGCATCGCCAGGCATCGCCAACCTTTACATGGGTGTGATGCAAGTGCCTTATTACCTGGGCGTGCCGAGTGGAACTAACCCAACGGCGGCTTTGACTGATTTCTGGACAGCCGCACCTGGTGCGTATATCCCACCTTTTAGTGGCTTAGGGTTGGATCCCACCTCAACTAACGTGACGGTGGCTAATCCCATTCCAGTGAAAACCTCAGACCAAGTAATTCCGATGTTGATCACTGTGCCCAATGCGTCATCTGGACGAGTCAAGCCGGCCGCAGGTTGGCCTGTCGTGATTTTCCAGCATGGCATCACGGGTAACCGGACCCAAGCATTGGCATTGGCTGACACCATGGCGTCGATCGGTTATGCCGTCGTATCCATTGACAAGCCACTGCATGGACTCACCGATCCAACCAATCCTTTGTATATCGAGAACACACCATTCGGCCCATTGGCGAATGAGCGTACCTTCGACATGGATCTGCAAAACAATGCGACAGGGGCACCAGGCCCAGACGGCATTATTGATTCTTCGGGCGCTTGGTACGTGAACCTCGGTAGCTTGCTGACTGCTCGGGATAACCTCAGACAATCTCAAGCTGATTTGTCCATTTTGGCGCTGAACATTCCAAGAATGGACATTGACGCGGATGGTGTGGCTGACTTTGACGGTTCCAACATTAACTATGTTGGCTTGTCTCTCGGGTCGATGAATGGCATTCCATTCTTGGCAGTTGAGCCCACAGTGAGCAACGCCGTGTTGTCTGTACCTGGTGGCGGTATCGCTCAACTACTCTCAGGCTCACAAACCTTTGGCCCTGTGATTCGTGCCGGTCTACAAGCGGCGGGTGTTGAACCAGACTCCGCTGACTACAATCAATTCTTGTTGATCGCTCAGACTGTGCTTGACTCAGCCGATCCCATTAACTGGGGTGCGTTGACTGCCCAGCAGAACAGTGTGTTGTTACAGCAAGTCAAAGATGACACTGTGGTGCCCAACGCGGTGGCCGGTGCGCCATTGGCAGGAACAGAGCCATTGATTCGTGTGATGGGCTTAGAGGCCATTACAGCAAGCACAACTGACCCATTGGGCATCCGCGGTGCGACGCGCATGATTCAAGGTGGGCACGGCTCATTGCTTGATCCATCAGCGGGCCCAGCGGTCACTGTTGAAATGCAGGGACAGGCAGCCAGCATGGTTGCCAGTGGTGGCGCCTCAGTGGTGATCAACAATTCGTCTGTGATCAAGACCGACTGACAGGGAGAATAGAATATGAAACGGTTTAAATTAAATCATTCTCGACAAGCGAAGCGCTTGCGCCCCTGCCTGTTGGCTGGTGCAGTTGCCCTAGCAATGTCGACACAGAACGTCCAAGCAGCTGACTTCAGCCGCGGCGACTTTTCCATTAATCTGGATACCACCATCAGCTACGGGGTGGGCATGCGCCTGAGTAACCGTGATGATGAACTTGTTGGTAAGTGGCGCTTTAATCCAGCAGTAGGCGCATTGCCTGTTTCTGCACAAATCGCGTCCACCGGTCGGTATTCCACAAACTCAGATGATGGCAACACCAACTTTGACCGTGGTGACTTGATTTTCAATGCGGCACGTATTACTTCAGAGTTGGATATTCGCTATGAGCGCTATGGTGCGTTTATTCGTGGAAACTACTTCTACGATTTCACGCTCAACAAGAAAGACTGGTTATCACAAGCAGCGAAAGACAAAGCGGGTGAGCGGGGACGTTTGCTGGATGCTTATGTCTTTGGTGACTTTGATGCACCGGGCGATCGTCTCTTGTCACTCCGCTTGGGTCGCCAAGTGGTGAGTTGGGGCGAATCGACGTTTATCCCCGGCGGCATCAATGCGATTAACCCAGCAGATATCACGGCGCTGAGAACAGCGGGCGCTGAACTTCGGGATGCTTTCTTGCCTCAGAACATGTTGTGGGGAAGCATTGATCTGACGCCAAGCCTTTCAATGGAAAGTGTGGTGCTGTTTGAATGGGATCCAATCGAAGCAGAGCCTGTTGGCACTTATTTCTCCACCAATGACTTTGCGACAGCGGGCGGGCAATATGCCATGTTGAACTTCGGTTTGGTGCCTCAGCCTGTGCGTAACCCAGATCTCTTTGGGCCAGTGTGTGGCGGCGGAAACTTTGCTGGAAGTGACATTGGTCTTCCACCATCCTTGGTGGCTTTGGGTTGTAGCGCAGCGTTTCCGCGTGCCAAAGATAACCGACCAAAAGACACCGGTCAGTGGGGTATCGCGCTCCGTTATTTTGCCTCTGAGCTAAATGACACAGAGTTTGGTGCTTACTACTTCCGCTATCACAGCCGTTTGCCAGTGTTGTCTGGTCAGGCAGTGAGCACCCCCTCACCCACCTCAGGTCGTGTGATCGTGGAGTATCCAGACGGTATCAACCTCTTCGGGCTGAGCTTCAACACCACGATCCCAGGCGGCTGGTCAATGGCGGGTGAAGTCAGCTATCGGGACAACTTACCCATTCAGATTGATGATGTGGAATTGTTGTTTGCTGGTCTGTCACCGTTGAATGCGGCGATTCCAGCAGAATATGAACGTTTCCGCAGTCAGTTGGGTCAATACGCACCGGGCCAGTTTATTCAGGGTTACGAGCGTCAAGAGATGTCTCAAGCTCAGGTGACTTTCACCAAGCTCTTAGGCCCCAACAACTGGATCAACGCTGATCAGGTGGCGATGGTCGCCGAAGTGGGCGCGACTCACTTTTGGAATTTACCACCTCACAGTGTTTTGCGATTTGATGGTCCAGGCACTGACACAGGTGGTGGCCCTGACAGCTTTACTGGCGCCGGACGTAACCCAGTGACTATCACAGGCTTCCCGACGAAGTTCAGTTGGGGTTACCGGATGGTGATTGCACCAACGTTTAACTCTGTGGCTGGCTCACCATTTAATGTGACACCACGCATCGCATTTAACCATGATGTGAGTGGGGTCTCACCGGGCCCTGGCGGTAACTTCATCGAAGGCCGCAAGCAGGTCACTCTCGGTGTTACCGTGGACTATCAAGCCAAGTGGAGAGCAGGGTTTGCCTACACCAACTTCTTTGGTGCAGGCATTAATAACTTGCTCAGCGACCGAGACTTTGTCTCAGCGTCCATCAGCTACTCGTTCTAATGCGGAGGTCTCAGACTATGAATCATTTAAATTATCTTAGAAGCAAAGCCCTCACGTCGTTGGGGCTAGGCCTCCTCATCACCAGCGTGTCCATTGGATCAGTGATGGCTCAAGACGGTGCGGTACCGGCAGAACAAGGGGATTACATTATCCCCAAAACCGCCGAAAACGTGGCTCGCCTTGGCCAAGACTTGACGCCAATGGGTTCAATCCGTGCGGGTAACGAAGAAGGCACGATTCCTGCTTGGGAAGGCGGCTTAGGTCAAGATGACTGGCCTGCTGGCTATGAAAAAGGCATGCGTCACCCCAATCCATTTGCAGATGATCAGCCATTGTTCGTGATCACGGGTGAAAACTACATGGAGTACGCCGATCATTTGTCAGCTGGGCAGAAGGCGACGTTTGAGCGTTATCCAGACAGCTACTACATGCGCGTCTACCCGACACGCCGGAGTGCATCATTCCCAGAGCGCATCTATGAGAAAACCATAGAAAATGCCAGTACTGGGCGCTTGGTCTCTAATGGTGAAGGTGTCGTGGATGCGGCCGAAGGTTTCCCTTTCCCACTGCCGCAGAATGCTTATGAGCTGATGTGGAATCACAAACTCAAGTACAAAGGCTCAGGCGGTATTCGCTATAACAACCAAGTGGCGCCCACGGCAAGTGGCGACTTCCAGTTGGTGAAGTTACGTGAAGAGCTATTGGGTCTGTACTACATCCCAGGCACCACGGTAGAAGAGACCGGCAACATCTTGTTGTACTTCTTCCAAGAGGTCGAGTCACCCGCCCGTTTGGCCGGCAACATCTTGCTCGTGCATGAGACGCTGAACCAAATGGAGCAACCTCGCCAAGCGTGGATTTATAACCCTGGCCAACGTCGTGTCCGTCGGGCGCCTAATGTGGCTTATGACAACCCAGGTACAGCCTCAGATGGTCTTCGCACAAACGACATGACTGACATGTTCAATGGTGCAATGGATCGATTTGACTGGCGAGTGGTGGGCAAGCGCGAGATGTATGTGCCATACAACGCCTATGACGCCCACAGCGGTGATCTCCAGCCTGAAGATTTGGTCCGTCCTGGCCACTTAAACCCAGAGTACATGCGCTATGAGCTCCACCGCGTATGGGTTGTAGAAGCCACTTTGAAAGACGGTACGCGTCATATCAACTCAAGACGTACTTATTATCTTGATGAAGACAGTTATCAAATCGTCTTGATTGATCACTATGATTCACGCGGTCAGTTGTGGCGTGCTTCAGAGGCACACACCATCAATTACTATGATGTGCCCACCTACTGGAGCAGCATCGAGACACACATGGATCTTTTGTCAGGACGCTATGTTGCCACTGGCATCGATAACCAAGACCCTGTGAATACATTTAACATGGAGTTGTCTGATAGTGACTATACGCCACAAGCGTTGCGGACTCGCGGTCGTCGCTAGACACTCTGTATGAGTTAAGTTTGTCGGTTAATGGGTGGCCGACCTCTATGAGGTCGGCCTACTTAAATCAAGAAGCAGGGTGATTGAGTCTCGGGTCCTGCCCATATAAGCGAGTCAACGTCATCCACTTCCTGCCACTTTCCTAACTAGGATCGGCTTGTATGGATAATCGCTCTGTCTCTGTCAAATTATTTAGTCTTTGGCTGGCACTCTCCTGGATTGGCATTCAGCCATCCAACGCACAAGAAGAAATTCTTCCACGTCCGGCTTACCACGCGCCGAAAGCGTCAGAGGCCATGGCATTGGATTTGGTCGCTACCGAGTCTGGTTGGATCGCCGTGGGCGAGCGAGGTCATGTTCTACTCTCCGAAAATGGTGAGCAATGGACGCAAGCTGAGTTTGTTCCTGTGCAATCAACACTGACCAAGGTGAGCGCAGCAGGTGGGCATTTATGGGCCGTTGGACACGACGCCACCATTATTCATAGTCACGATGGGGGTCAGACCTGGGACTTGCAATGGTTTTCACCCGAGCTCGAGCAACCTTTCTTGGATGTCTTCTTCCATGACCGTCTCAATGGTTTAGCCATCGGTGCCTATGGTATCTATCTGACCACTGATGATGGCGGCCAGACTTGGCAAGAGCGCAACATGGCGGAATTGGTCATCTCAGAAGCGATTGATTGGGATGCCATTGAACGTCAAATGATGGCTGACGATCCAGATGGTATGGGGTTTGATCGGGGGTGCTATGAGTTTATGGAATGTCATCTAAATGCTTTCTTAAAGCTCGATGAGAACCGATATATGATTGCCGCCGAGCGAGGCTATGGTTTTCGTACGTTCGATGGTGGTAACAATTGGGAGGCTTTCCGATTTAGCTACGCAGGCTCCATGTTCGGCCTGGTTCCCACGGCAGATGGCATCTTGGCTTTCGGCTTGCGAGGTCAAGTCCAATATAGTCCTGACTTTGGTGATACCTGGCAGTTGCTCGACTCGCCAACCCAATCCACCTTACTTGATGGGGTGGTCCAAGGTGATGGCACAGTCTTAATGGTCGGTGCTGGCGCAGCCCGTCTTCGATATGATCCTAGAACAGAATCGTTTGAATTAACTGAAGACAGGCTGGGGGATGCGTTTGCAGCTGTGGCGCTTACGCAAAGTGGAGAGGCTATTTATGCTGGTGAGGCGGGCCTAAGTCATGAATAATTCACTAACGTTTAATCAACGCATCGCTGAATCAGTATTCAGTGTTCGGCCGCTGATCTTGTTCCTGTTTGGCCTGGGGACCATCGCCATGCTCTTTTTCATGGCGCAACTTCGTGTCGATGCTGGTTTCATGAAGCAGTTGCCGCTCGATCATGAATACATGCAGACCTTTATGGATTACGAGCGTGAGTTTGGTGGTGCCAACCGCGTGATGGTGGCTTTGGTTGCTGAAGATGGCGAGATGTTCACGCCAGAGTTCTTTGGCGACTTAGAGGAGATCACTGATCGGGTCTTCTTTATACCCGGCGTGGATCGGGCCAGTGTTCGATCTGTGTTCACGCCCAATGTTCGGTTCGTCGAGGTGGTGGCTGATGGCTTTGCAGGTGGCAATGTCATACCCGCCGAGTTCACCCCTACACCAGAAATGTTTGAGCGGGTGAGATCAAATTTTGTGAAATCCGGTGAGGTCGGCCGGTTAGTGGCCGAGGACTTCTCTGGCGCAATGGTCTGGGCCAATCTGCTAGAGCGAGACGCCTCGACTGGTGAGCAACTCGATTATCAGGATGTTGCCGCCCAATTAGAATCAATCCGCACTGACTTTGAGAAAGATGGCCACACAGTCCATATCGTCGGCTTTGCAAAAATTGTAGGTGATATCGCAGACGGCGCTCGCGGCGTGGTGGCTTACTTCGGAGTTGCCTTCTTGATCACCGCCATTTTGCTGTATCTCTATTCCGGCTCTCTTTGGTTGACCGTGTTGCCACTGATCTGCTCAACCACAGCGGTCATTTGGCAGTTAGGTCTGTTGAGTGTGATGGGCTTCGGAATTGATCCGATGAATATTCTGACGCCTTTTTTGGTCTTTGCCATCGGCGTAAGTCACGGTGTCCAGATGATCAGTGGATGGAATTCAGAGAAGTTATTCGGTGGCCGCTCTGCAGTGGGTGTCGCTCAAGACGGTGCCAACCTATCTCAAATCCCGATTGTCTCAAGCCTAGAAGCGTCCAAAGCCACTTTTGCTCGACTATTGGCCCCTGGCTCCATCGCGTTGATTAGTGACACCATTGGCTTTTTGACAATACTGCTCATCAATATTCGCATCATCCAAGAATTGGCATTAACGGCCAGTATCGGTGTGGCCGTTATTATCTTTACCAATTTGGTGCTCTTGCCAACATTGCTATCTTATGTCCGCTTAAAGGATGCCGAAAGCATTCGTCAGCGGCAATATGAGCGCGGGCAGAAGCCAAGTATCATCTGGTCCATTGTGGCGAGCTTTACCCAACCACGCATAGCGATGATGACCGTGATGGCTGGGATCGTTTTGTTTTCCTTTGCTTGGGTGAAGTCCCAAGAGATGAAGATTGGTGATTCTCAACCAGGCGTGCCTGAGCTTCGTGAGGACGCCAGATACAACCAAGATGCACGGTTTATCACTGAGAAGTTTTCTCTCGGAACAGATGTCATCTCTGTGATTGCAGAGACTGTGCCAGAGGCCTGCACTGAGTCCTATGCCATTATGGATGCCATTGATCGCTTCTCATGGCGCATGGCCAACGTTGAAGGGGTGCAAAAAGTCATTTCACTTCCATTGGTGGCCAAGGTGATAAATGCTGGCTGGAATGAAGGCAATTTGCGCTGGCGCATCCTGCCTCGCAATCCATTCGTCATGCGACAAAACCTCAGTGGCGTGGAGACAGGCACAGGGCTGCTGAATAGAGACTGTAGTGCCATGCCCATCATGATCTTCACAGAGGATCATAAGGCTGAAACAATCGTGCGTGTCATTCAGGCTGTTCGTGATGCCAAAGAAGATATTTTTGTTGAAGGCCTCGATTTCACACCAAGTGGTGACCTCATGCAAGACTTGGTGGATCAGTCAGGCGAGGTGTGTGAGGAATGCCTCCGATTTAGGTTGGCCACAGGCAATGTGGGCGTGATGGCTGCGACGAATGAAGAAGTTGAAGCAGCTCAGACGCCAATGCTTATCTATGTCTATGCTGCCATCATTATCCTTTGTCTCGTCACCTTTAGAACCGTGCTCGGGACGCTTTGTATAGTCTTGCCCTTGGTGCTTGTGAGCTACTTGGCCTACAGTCTGATGGCTTTCATGGGCATTGGCCTGAAAGTCAATACCTTGCCTGTGGTGGCACTGGGTGTGGGGATTGGTGTTGATTACGGCATTTATATTTTCAGCCGTATGCGAGGATTTATGCTGCAGGGTATGGGATTAGATGAGGCTTATCTTCGCACACTGAGGCTCACCGGCAAGGCAGTCTTTTTCACCGCCATGACACTTGCTGTCGGTGTCGGGACTTGGTTATTCTCGGCACTACAGTTTCAAGCGGATATGGGCGTGCTTCTGGCGTTCATGTTTATCTTCAATATGGTTGGTGCCATGATTCTGCTGCCGGCCCTGGCGAGGATCTTGCTTGCCTGGAAAGCGCCTGTTGGGTAGCTATCGATACACTTGATCTTCAAAGCGTCGGTAGCGCCACAAATATTGCTCAGGGTGTTGCCCAATGGCCTCACCGATGGCTTGGTTCAGGACTGTGGCGGCCACCAATGGATCAGTTTCTTTGATGCTATCGTCGATGGGCTTGATATCAATCACAAACCCTTTTCCCGTTGCCCGATAGCAGCTGGCCATTAAGACTTGGCAATTTGTTCGCTGAGCCAATCTCGCAACTAAGGTCATGGTCATTGCCGGTTGACCCAAGAAAGGTGCCATAACCCCCTCTCCCAATTTAGGTTGCTGATCAGCAATGATGCCAGCGACTTGTCCATTTTTGAGTGTCTTGATCAAACGCCGCATCGCCAACGAGCCACTCGGAACTAACTCCCCACCAAACCGCTGTCTTGTCTTTCTTACCCATGCATCAATGGTTGGACTCTTAGGCGCCCGATACAGACCGCACAACCCAAAGTGTTTCATCAGATAGAGGTTTAAGATTTCCCAGTTGCCCAGATGAGCAGCGACCAACAGAACACCCTTAGAGGCCTGCTGAGCCCTTTCAACGAGTTCGGCGCCATTTACCTTGATAATGGCCCGATCAATCCGGGCACGACTGCCGTGCCAAACAAGCCCTGCCTCCAGCGCAAAGCACGCCGTTGACTGAATGGCGTGCTTTTTAAGTGCCTGAATTTCTTTAACCTCGACATAGGGATAGACAACAGAAAGGTTTCTCTCGATGATGTGATGTTTTCTGGAGGGCAATTTGGCTATCATCGAACCTAGTCCGTATCCTGCCTTATGTATTAAAGCCAAAGGCAGCCACTGGAGAGGGCGTAATAGCCCTTGAATGATGACCCAGGCGAGGATATTTTTCATTCGATATTGCTCAATTCTCTATCTCAATGGACAGGATATACTGCTTGTGTGTCATAAGGAATAGCAATGATTGGATTAATACAACGCGTCACCTCCGCCAACGTCTCCGTGGATTCAGAAGTCGTCGGCACGATTGGGCAGGGCATTGTTGTGCTGGTAGGCTTTCAAAAGCCTGACACACCCGAATTGATACCAAAGTTTATTGAGCGTGTCCTGAGTTTCCGAGTCTTCTCTGACACACATGGAAAGATGAATTTAAGCGTTGTGGATAAGGCCGCAGGCGTGTTGTGGGTCCCACAATTTACGCTAGCAGCGGATACCAAGAGTGGTCGACGCCCCAGCTTCTCTTCTGCATTGGCGCCAATGAAGGCAAAAGAGCTGTTTGGCGAGCTTCAGGAGGAAGCCAAGAAAGCCCATGTCCATTCCGATTTTGGATGTTTCGGCGCCCACATGCACGTTTCACTGATCAACAATGGGCCGGTTACTTTTTGGTTGGAAGTCGATTAGGCTGCTAGCTTTGAGCGAGAAACCGTGCCAGGGTATTCCTGCTAATGCCGAGTTTTCTAGCTGCTTTGGACTGATTGCCATTGCATTGATCTAACATGGCCTTAGCCAATGTCATCTCAAACTGCCGTTTATAGCACTCAAACAAATCGTCTCGGTCTTGTGTGTGGTCCACAGACAGACTTAAGCCATGCGTCCAGTCTGAGAATTTGACGGTGGATGACGAGATCGTCTGTTCTTTCTGGGGGCGATAGTCATCTGGCAAATCATCTGGCTGGATAACGTTAGCGGGTGATAGCACCAACAAAGACTGACAGACATTCTTAAGTTCTCGCACATTGCCAGGCCATGGCAGTGACGCTAAGTGGGCGACCAAGGCTTGGTCTGCTGTCTTTCTGGCTATTTTGAATTCATCAGCGGCCAAGTCTAAGAAATGATCAATCAGCTGCGGGATATCCTCTTGGCGCTTCCGCAAAGGTGGCACATTCAACGCAATGACTTTTAGCCGATGATAAAGGTCTGCACGGAATTCACCTTTATCTACTAAGGTCTCAAGCTGTTGGTTAGTCGCTGTAATAATCCGTGCATTGGTCTTGACCAGATCTCGGCCCCCAAGTCGATAATACTCGCCTTCAGCCAGCACCCTTAAGAGTCTGGTCTGTAAGCGAAGAGGCATATCTCCAATCTCATCAAGAAATAAAGTGCCGCCGGCGGCTTGCTCAAATCGGCCGATGCGACGCTCATCCGCACCGGTGAAGGCCCCTTTTTCATGCCCAAAGAGTTCAGACTCCAGTAAGTCGTCGGGAATGGCAGCCATATTGATGGCGACAAAAGGCCCATTGGCCCTGGGAGAGTGCTGGTGGAGAGCCCTTGCGACCAATTCTTTGCCAACACCTGTCTCGCCAGTGATCAATACAGGGATATCGGTGTTGGATAGGCGGCCCAGCATTCGAATGAGTTCTTGGAAAGCCGGTGATTGGCCGATCAGCCCCATAGGGTGGTCAGGTTTATCTCCCTCTATAGATTTTGTGCGCGTCGCTTTCTCGATAAGCCTTCCCACCTCATCCAAATCAAAGGGTTTGGCTAGAAATTCAAAAGCACCGCCTTGAAATGCCCCTACTGCAGTTTGGAGGTCTGAGTAGGCTGTCATGATAATGACAGGGAGCTGAGGGTCTGCGCCCCGAATGGTTTGCATGAGATCAAGCCCGCTCTCGCCATCGAGCCGAATATCTGCCATCACCAAGTCAGGGTAAGGGGCATTTTCTGCCGAAAAAGCTGCCATTAAATCAGCCCCACGCGAGAAGACCACGACCTCCATTTCTTGTGACTTCAAATACTCCTCAAGGACATATCGGATGCCAGGGTCGTCATCAATTATCCAGATCAGCTTAGGCGACATTCTCAGCGCTCTTTGCAATTTGACTCAGCATCGGCAAACGAAAGACAAAGGCGCTGCCTCGCTCGAGTGGCTCGAACTCGATTAAGCCATCATGCGCACGAGCAATCTGCTGCGCGATCGCCAACCCAAATCCAGATCCATGGTCTTTGCCAGAAACCATAGGCAGAAATAAGCGGTCATGTAGATGGGTGGGAATTCCCGTGCCATCATCTTCAAAAGTGATTCTTATCGCATGTCGAATCGGTGCGTTAACAATCGGTGAGTTGTGTTCAATTCTTGTTTTTATTCTGATAATGCTGGCCTGTGCTTGAGAGCTATTTCTCAGAAGGTTTAGGAATAACTGATTTAGCTGATCTGAGTCACCCATGATAAGGGGGATGCTTGGATCAAAATCTGTTTCGATCTGAAGCTCGCCACGTCTTTCGGCAATGACCAGTTCTGCTGTCTCTGTCAGGTGTTGATGAAGGTTCAGCAGTTCTTTTTTATGCGATTGATTATCCGCAAAGCGTTCTAAAAGTGCGGTGATACGGTCCACCCCCCGCTCAATCATAGAGGCATGTCTGGCAATAGCGATATCTTGTGTTTGATGGGAAATAAGTTGAGATCCAGCTTTAACTCCCGCCAGGGGGTTCCTAAGTTCGTGAGCTAGATGCCGTGCCATTTGAGATATGGCCTGCTGACGGTCAGCACGGTCAGCTTGTTTCCGTTGCCTGATTCTCTCTGTGATTGGGTAGAGCTCCAAGAGCACCGTCTGATTTTCAGCTGGCGCAATGTTCATATCAACAGCCAGGCCGCTTTTCGGCAAGTAGAGTTCACTGATTTGTATGGACTGGTTCCGAGTCAGTGCTGTATCGATTCTTGTCTGTATCTCTGGAATCAAATCACCAATGACAAGCCCTTCTAGCTGTCGTTGGCCTTGATATAGTAGGGTGCCAGCCGACGTATTTAACCAAAGAATCTGACCGGTGGCACTGACGCGGATCAACCCAGTCGTGAGTTGATCCGCGTCAGGTATCCAATCGGTCATGCTTGTCTTTATATCAACTTAGCAAGAGTAGTACATGTCAAACTCAACGGGGTGAGTTGACATTCTGAAGCGTGTCACTTCCTCCATCTTCAGATTGATATAACCATCAATCAGATCATCGGAGAAAACATCACCAGCTTTCAGGAACTCGCGGTCTTGGTCAAGCGCCTCCAAGGCTTGGTCAAGCGCATGACACACACGTGGCAAACCACGCTCCTCTTCAGGTGGAAGATCATAAAGGTCTTTGTCCATAGGCGCACCTGGATCAATTTTATTCATAATCCCATCTAGGCCAGCCATCATCATGGCAGCGAAAATGAGATAAGGGTTACCTGCTGCGTCGCCAAAGCGGACCTCAATACGTCTTGCCTTGGGGCTAGCGACCCATGGCACACGACAAGAAGCAGATCGGTTCCTAGCGGAGTAAGCCAGCACAACGGGTGCCTCAAAGCCTGGTACCAGACGCTTGTAACTGTTGGTTGTTGCATTCGCAAAGGCATTGATCGCTCGGGCATGTTTGAAGATACCGCCAATATAGTGCAGCGCAGTTTCGCTCAAGCCACCATAACCATCACCAGCGAACAGGTTATTACCACCTTTTGAAATAGATTGGTGGACATGCATACCCGAGCCATTGTCGCCGACCAAAGGCTTTGGCATGAAAGTTGCCGTGTGGCCATGTTGATGCGCCACGTTCTGAACAACGTACTTCAGCATCAAAAGCTCATCAGCTTTACGTGTCAATGTGTTGAATCGGGTCCCAATCTCACATTGGCCAGCGGTTCCCACCTCGTGGTGATGAACTTCAACGGGAATGCCCACCGCTTCCAAGGTGGCACACATGACGCCACGGAGGTCGTGCAGACTATCCACAGGCCCAACAGGGAAATACCCACCCTTGACCTTGGGTCGATGACCATGGTTGCCGCCATCATATTCTTTGTTGGTACTCCAAGCCGCTTCCTCAGATTCAATTTGGAAACTGGCGCCTGAGATGTCATTTTTCCAACGGACATCGTCAAAGACAAAGAACTCTGGTTCTGGGCCGAAGAAGGCTTCGTCAGCAACACCACTGGCTTTGAGAAATGCCTCAGCACGCTTTGCCAGTGAACGAGGGCAACGCGAATAAGGTTGCATGGTTGATGGCTCGAGAATATCGCAGTTGATATTGAGTGTTGGCTGCTCGGTGAATGGATCTATGAAAGTCGCTGCACAGTCAGGCATGAGCACCATATCGGAGTCATTGATGCCTTTCCAGCCAACAATGGACGAGCCGTCAAACATTTTGCCCTCAGTGAAGAAGTCATCGTCTACGGTCGAAGCAGGGATTGTGACATGCTGCTCTTTGCCGAGGGTATTGGCAAACCGAAGATCAACAAATTCAATGCCTTCATCTTTAATGCGTTTCAGTACTTCTTTTGGTGTCATGTCATGTCCCTTTCGTTGATTGGTGAAATGAAAACTTGGTTTTGGCTTGGGTGTGGATTGGTCCAAACACATCGCCACCAATCATTTACATGCAATAAGCATGCCAAGCACAATATATGCTCAATTCATGGGCATGATAACCCAAAAACACCCTTAGAACTGCTTAATATCTGAGCGGATTCGGCCGATTGGGCCCAGAAAAATGCTCATCTTTTGAACAAAGTATAGGTTCCGGTCAGGCTGGCTTGGTCCAAAATGAGGCCATCTAGTGCCTGTTGCACGTCATGGCCAGTAAAAGGCTGAGGAAGGTCTAGGTGATCGACACAGACAGCGTAGACGGTGAAGATGTAGTGGTGCAGGCGCTCATCATTCCATGGTGGGCAGGGGCCGTCGTAGCCGTAGTATTGTCCACTGAGTGATGGATCGCCTGCCATGAACTGAGTGTAGTCATTGAGCCCCTGTCGGCTACCTGGTGGTCCCTTGGGGTGTTGTTTGCCCTTAGGCGTCACCTCATCCGAGCATTCTCCCGTGTGAATCTCATGAATGCTGACGGGAATATCCACCATCGCCCAGTGACAAAACGCCACACGAGGCAGCTCATTCGGAATAACCTTTCCCGCTTGGTTGACATCATCGGCCACACTGGGCACATCAGGGTCCATGCAGAGAATGACGAAGGACTTCGTGCCTGCCGGTACACCAGACCAATGTAGATGCGGATTTAG
>JALQZL010000030.1 GCA_023258355.1 Wenzhouxiangellaceae bacterium
TGCTGCCATGCCTCAACGGCCGAAACCTGTTGCCTCTTCTCATCCTCGCTAGATCTCATCAATTCAACAGACCCGCCCTCTTGGGCTTGGTCTTTCGTCGGCAAGAAGGTATTGACCCCCACAATCGGCAACGAACCATCATGCTTTTTATGCTCATAAAGCATCGATTCATCTTGAATCTTGCCACGTTGATACATTGTATCCATTGCGCCGAGGACACCCCCCCGCTCGCAGATCCGCTCAAACTCTTGATAGACAGCCTCTTCTACCAGATCGGTGAGTTGCTCTATGACATGGCTTCCCTGCCAAGGATTCTCACAAAAATTCAAACCCAATTCTTTGTTGATAATCATTTGAATGGCAACAGCGCGTCTGACGGAGGCTTCGGTAGGCGTGGTGATTGCCTCATCAAAAGCATTGGTATGCAGGCTGTTGCAGTTATCAAACAGCGCATACAGCGCTTGGAGCGTTGTCCTGATATCGTTGAACTGAATTTCTTGTGCGTGCAGTGAGCGCCCTGATGTTTGGATGTGGTACTTCATCATCTGCGACCGTTTGTTCGCACCGTAGCGCTCTTTCATCGCTCTGGCCCAAATGCGCCTCGCCACGCGTCCAATCACGCTGTACTCAGGGTCCATGCCGTTCGAAAAGAAGAAGGACAGATTCGGCGCGAAATCATCAATGGCCATCCCTCTGGCCAAGTAATACTCAACAATCGTTAGGCCGTTGGACAAGGTAAACGCCAATTGGCTGATGGGATTGGCTCCTGCTTCAGCAATGTGGTAGCCAGAAATAGACACCGAGTAAAAATTTCTAACCCCATGGTCAATAAAATACGATTGAATATCACCCATCATTCTCAGAGCAAACTCTGTCGAGAAAATGCAGGTATTTTGCGCTTGGTCTTCCTTCAGTATGTCGGCCTGCACAGTACCGCGGACCACTTGCAAAGCTTTTTCTTTAATGCGACCGTAAGTCTCAGCATCGACGAGCTGATCACCTGTGACACCCAAAAGCCCCAGCCCTAACCCATCATGGCCTTGTGGTTGCTCACCGTGATAAAGCGGCGCTGCCTCCTTTAAAAGTGCGGCACGCTTGGCCATTGCAGCCTCCCACTGACCACTCTCTTGAAGGTGACGCTCCACTTGCTGATCAATCGCTGTGTTCATAAACATCGCCATCAACACTGGGGCAGGTCCATTGATAGTCATTGAGACGGAGGTTTGAGGATCACAAAGGTCAAAGCCTGAATAGAGCTTTTTCATATCATCGAGCGTTGCAATCGACACCCCTGAGTTGCCCACTTTGCCATAAATATCGGGCCTGATCGCCGGATCCTCACCGTAGAGGGTGACTGAATCAAATGCGGTGGAAAGACGTTTTGCGCTCTGGCCCTGTGACAGATAGTGGAAACGTCGATTGGTTCTCTCAGGCGTCCCCTCACCGGCGAACATTCGGATGGGATCTTCCTGAGCGCGTCGATAAGGATAGACGCCTGCTGTGTAGGGATAGTGACCGGGCAAGTGCTCTTTGAACAGGAAGCGGACACACTCTCCCCAGTCGGTGGTTTGCGGGGCTGCGATCTTAGGAATCGATAAATTCGACAGCGAGGTCCGGTAATTCTCCCCCTCGATGACCCGACCCCGCACCTCATAACGGTAAGTGGGCGCTTCGACAGATGCTTTGATACTTGGCCATTGAGACAATGCATCCAGCACCTCAGCTGGCAGATCGTTCAGGGCCTTGTTGTACTGCTCTATCAGATAAACAGACACAGCCTCATCACTTGGCGAGGTGATCGGCTCAAATGCCTCGAAGGGTTGCTCTGGTGCGTGGGCTTTCAGTACTTCAAAAAAATGTTGTGCTCGCTTTGCGTCTTGTACCCACTGCTCGATCGACTGATTGATTGCCCGACCTTGATCAACAATCTCTGACAAGTACCTCACCCTCGCCGCAGGTATCAAGGGGCTGGGCATAGGCTTGGTTGCGCTGACCTCCAGCGTGGGGACAAAGTCGCAACGAGGGCTGCCAATGCCAGGAAGCAGGGTCTTTAATTGTCGGCAGAGGTTAACAAACATCCAACTTAAGCCCGGGTCATTAAATTGGCTGGCGATGGTTGGATAAACAGGCACGTCTTCATCGGGGAGATCAAACGCCACACGGTTTCTGCGCCACTGTTTTCGAATGTCGCGCAGGGCATCTTGTGACCCCTGGCGGTCATATTTGTTCAAGATCACCAGTTCGGCGTAGTCCAACATATCGATCTTCTCAAGTTGGCTCGCTGCACCAAATTCCGATGTCATGACATACATTGGAAAATCTACCAAGTCAACGACTTGCGAATCGGATTGTCCGATACCTGCTGTTTCGAGAATGATCAAGTCAAACGTTTGGCATCGTAGGACAGCCAGTGCATCGCTGACTTCCTCGGCCGTGGCCAAGTGTTGTCGGCGTGTCGCCATGGACCGCATGAACACGCGCTCATCTCTCAGCGAGTTCATTCGAATACGATCGCCTAGCAAAGCGCCCCCTGTCCGACGCCTTGTCGGATCAACAGCCAACACCGCTATTTGGATCTCAGGGAATGACAACAAGAATCGATTGATCAACTCATCGGTCACGGAGGACTTACCCGCGCCACCCGTGCCAGTCAGACCAATAATGGGTACCGACTGTCGCGTCTGAGCCACCTTGCGCAGGCTTTCCAACTGAGTTGCTGAAAGCTGACGGTTCTCAATCGCACTCAACCACTTGGCCAGGTCGTAAGCGTTGTTGATCTTCTCAGGCAAGGGATTTGCTGTGCGCTCACGCTTAGAAAGCGCGGTGCGCTGGACCAAATCTTCTATCATGGCCACCAAACCTAGCGCCATCCCATCATCTGGATGATAAATCCGGTTCACACCATAAGCTTCTAAGGCTTTGATTTCCTCGTGGGTGATGGTCCCTCCGCCGCCACCAAAAATTTGGATATGCGCCGCATTGTGTGCTTTGAGACAATCGACCATGTAGCGGAAAAATTCGGTGTGTCCGCCTTGGTATGAGCTGATTGCAATGGCGTCTGCGTCCTCGCAGACCGCCGCCCGAACGATTTCAGCCACCGAGCGGTTATGACCTAAGTGAATCACCTCCGCGCCCTGGGCTTGAATGAGACGCCGCATCACGTTGATAGCGGCATCGTGGCCGTCAAACAGGCTAGCGGCTGTAATGATCCGCAACGGCACTGCCCCAGTGGCCGACTCGACTTGATCTGCTGGCTTCATGACTGAACTCATGGGTCTATTTTAGCGGAGATGCAATGGTCGTAGGAATGGGTAATAATAGCCCGATGACCCCGATTCCTAAACAAGAAGTGATGGCCGCCAGTTCACCAGTCGGGGAGATCTCGCCTGAGGATATGGCCAAACATGCTGGGCAAGCCGCCCAATTCCTCAAACTGATGGCGAATCCGAATAGATTGATGGTGCTCTGTCATTTGCTGGATCAAGAGTTGTCCGTCTCAGAACTCAATGAACACCTCCCCTTAAGTCAATCAGCCCTATCACAGCACCTGGCTGTGTTGCGCCACGCGGGGCTTGTGACAACACGCCGAGAGCAACAAGTGATTTATTATTCCCTCGCCTCGGAAGAAGTCAGAGAAATGATTTCGCTACTCCACAGTTTGTTCTGTGATGTCTAAATAATATCTTGCATTGCCAAAGACTCAGGTTGTGTAAATATTAGATTTGTCTTATATTAGATGAGGCTTGCGGCCTTTGATGTCCAAGTCTGGTTGGTTTACAACAAGGGAGAAAATTGGCTATGAATATTGATCGCATGGTGATGGCATTTGCAGGGGCAATGATTTTGTTAAGCCTCACACTCTCTCAACTGCATCACGCTTATTGGTTATTTTTAACTGCCTTTGTGGGGCTGAACCTCTTTCAAGCCTCATTCACGGGTTTTTGCCCACTGGCCAGCGTGTTAAAACGCCTGGGTAAACCCACCGGTACAGCCTTCAAATAAACCCCATCTAACATTCTTTTAACCGTATAAACAGCGACTTAAGAATGACACCCAAAAGGGCCAGCGAAAGCTGGCCCACATCAGATAAAATAGCCCCCATCTAAATACCAGTCGGCTGATCTGAGGGGGTCGGCCTCGATTCGATGCCAAGCACCACGATGGCATCGACCACAGGGAGCACTCAATGAATTTATTCGAAACCATTTCATCGACAGAGCACGAGCAGGTCATCTTCTGTCATAACAAAGATGCGGGCTTGAAAGCCATCATTGCGATTCACAACACCACATTAGGGCCAGCCTTGGGCGGATTGAGAATGTGGCCGTATGCCTCAGAGCAAGAAGCATTAGATGATGTCCTGAGACTGTCTCGGGGGATGACGTACAAAGCGGCTGTGGCGGGTCTCAACTTAGGTGGGGGTAAATCGGTCATTATCGGTGATCCGCGGACTGATAAATCCGAAGCACTGTTCCGTGCCTTCGGCCGTTTTTGCGACTCCATGCATGGACGCTACATCACAGCCGAAGATGTGGGCATTGATGTAAATGACATGGAGTTTGTCTTCCAAGAGACAAACAACTGTGTGGGTGTGCATCAAGTCCACGGTGGCTCAGGTGACCCCTCGCCCTTTACGGCCTACGGCACACTACAAGGCATCCGAGCGAGCCTTCAGCATCTCTACAATGATGAGAACATTGGTAGTTACAGCTATGCCGTCCAAGGGGTCGGCCATGTTGGTCTAGAACTCGTCAAATTATTGACCGCCAAAAAAGCCAAGGTGTTTGTCACCGACATCAACCCAGAATCCGTGCAGGCCGCTGTCGATCTAGGCGCCGAGGCAGTCGCACTCGATGATATCTTTGATGTGGAGGCCGATGTCTTTTGCCCTACCGCGCTTGGGGCGGTCATTAACGAGCAGACCATTCCTAGGTTCAAATTTAAGATTGTCTGTGGCGCCGCCAATAATCAATTGGCAAACGAAGAGTGCGGAAGCGAATTGGAGCGTCGTGGCATTTTGTACGCGCCTGACTATGCTGTGAACGCAGGTGGCCTGATGAATGTTTCCATTGAGTTTGAAGGCTATAACCGTGAGCGGGCTGAGCGGATGATGCGAACCATTTATTACAGCGTTGGCAAGATTTTCAAAATTGCCGAGCGTGATGGCATTCCCACTTGGCAAGCAGCCGATAGAATGGCCGAGGAACGCATCGCCATGATTGGTAAACTCAAACTTCCGTTTATGGGACGTTCACACAGATTCCCCGGGCGTGATCGCAACGCTCAGTCCCAGTGACCATGAGACTATCTGAAGATATTGAAATGCTCAGGGAAACGGTCCAGCGTTTTGCGGCTGAGACCATTGCACCCCTAGCACAAGAGATTGATCAAACCAATGTCTTCCCTCATCACTTATGGGGCGCACTGGGCGAGATGGGCTTACTTGGTTTAACCATCCCCACGGAATATGGGGGCGCAGGCATGGGCTACTTGGCGCATTTGGTTGCCATGGAGGAGGTCTCGCGTGCCTCAGCCTCCGTCGGCTTATCTTATGGGGCTCACGCCAACTTATGCGTGGACAATCTGTACCGAAATGCCAATGAGATGCAGCGTCAAAAATACCTGCCTCGCCTCATCAGTGGTGAGTGGCAAGGCGCTTTGGCCATGTCTGAACCAGGCGCTGGCTCTGATGTGGTGGGATCTTTAAGTTGCAAGGCACACAAAGAAGGTGATGTTTGGGTCGCCAATGGCACCAAGATGTGGATCACCAATGGTCCTGAGTGTGATGTTGCCATTGTTTACATGCGGACAGCACCAACTGAAGTAGGCAGCCGTTCAATTACCGCCTTCATCATTGAAGATGGTATGGAAGGCTTCCAGAAAGCTCAGAAACTAGACAAGCTCGGCATGCGCGGTTCTAACACCTGCGAACTCGTCTTCCAAGATTGTGTGATCCCAGAAGAAAACGTGCTTGGCGAAGTCAATCAGGGGGTGGCGGTTATGATGGCTGGGCTGAACTCCGAACGCTTGGTCTTGAGTGGCGGCCCCATTGGCATCATGAGAAATGCTTTAGATGTGGTCCTCCCCTATCTTCGCGAACGCCGTCAATTCGGGAGAGCCCTGGGGGAGATGGGCGTGATGCAGGCCAAGGTAGCCGAGATGTATACAGCCCTCGCCTCGAGTGCTGGCTTTGCCTACCAAGTAGCGGCCGACTACGATGCCGGTCATGCCTCGAGGATCGATGCCGCGGCCTGCTTATTGCAGGCATCCACCTCAGCAGTGAACGTCGCATTAGAAGCCATTCAAGCTTTGGGTGGGAACGGCTACATCAACGAGTATCCAACAGGCAGATTACTGCGCGATGCTAAGCTATATGATATCGGGGCTGGCACCAATGAGATCCGTCGGATGCTAATTGGTCGCGAGCTGATTAACTCACAGTAACGAAAAGCATAAAAGACACATTGGAACAGCAATCCATGAATGACATGACCCATGACCCTGTTGTTATTGTCGCCGCCAAAAGAACAGCCATTGGCTCATTCCAAGGACAGTTTAAAGAGACCTCCGCCACCGAGCTGGGTGCGGCAGTCATCGCGGAGGCGCTACAAAGCGCTGGCGTCGATACCCAAAGTGTTGATCAAGTGATCATGGGTTGCGTGTTGCCGGCAGGCCTTGGCCAGGCACCCGCCCGCCAAGCGATGCTCGGTGCGAAACTGTCGATGGCAACGGGTGCCACCACCATCAACAAAGTGTGTGGTTCAGGCATGCAGGCCATCATTATGGGTCATGACATGATCCTTGCAGGGAGTGCCGAGTGTGTTGTCGCCGGTGGCATGGAGTCAATGACACGCGCCCCTTACCTTGTCAGTCGGGGCTTGCGCATGGGTCACTCACAAGCGCTGGACCATATGTTTTTTGATGGCCTACAAAATCCTTATGATGGCAACATGATGGGCCAGTTTGCAGAGCAATGTGCCAGTCACTACACCTTCGATCGACAAAGCCAAGATGCCTTTGCAAGGCAAAGTGTCGAACGGGCCAATGCAGCGATCAGCGAGGGACGCTTTTCTGATGAGATCGCGATTGTCAATGTCAACACGCGACGTGGCGAGGTTCGGGTGGATACCGATGAAGAACCCGCCACCTGCGATGTCTCAAAAATGCCTCACCTGAAGCCAGCTTTTTCTAAAGAGGGCACAGTGACTGCAGCCAGCTCATCGAAGATTTCTGACGGTGCGGCCGCCTTAGTTCTCATGAAAGAAAGCACCGCTTCCGCCCGCGGACTCCAGCCCATCGCGCGCATCAAGGCTCATGCCAATCATGCGCACGAGCCTGACTGGTTCACCACCGCACCTGTGGGTGCCATTTCAAAAGTGTTGGCCAAAGCGAACTGGTCAGCGGACGAGGTCGGTCTTTGGGAAATCAATGAGGCTTTCGCCACCGTGACCATGGCTGCCATCAAAGAACATTCCCTGAACCCCAATAAAGTCAACGTCAATGGCGGTGCCTTGGCACTGGGCCACCCCATTGGCGCCAGTGGAGCCCGTGTGGTGGTCACCTTGATACATGCGCTCAAGCAGCACCAAGCGCGAAGTGGCATTGCCTCTTTATGTATCGGGGGTGGTGAAGCCACTGCATTGGCCATTGAGATGGTCTAAGTATGGGGAAAACCGCGGCAGAGACTGTCAAAATTGTGGAGGTGGGGCCGCGAGATGGGCTTCAGAGCGAGCCGTACACCATCCCCACCTCGATTAAAGTAGAACTCATCAACCGATTAGCTGATGCTGGCCTAAAAATCATAGAAACCACCAGTTTTGTGAGCGATCGGGCGATCCCCCAATTGAGTGATGCCGAGGCCGTCTATGCTCAGCTCGATAAAAGAGACGATGTGCAGTACCCCGCCTTGGTGCCGAATGAGAAAGGCTATGCACGTGCCAGGCAAGCCGGTATCAATCATATTGCTATTTTTACAGCAGCCTCTGAGGCATTCAATCAGCACAATATCAATTGCTCTATTGAAGAGGCTATGGCTCGGTTTTATCCTGTGGTCGCCAGCGCTCAGGCCGATGGCGTCACTGTGCGCGGGTATGTCTCGACAGTCATGGGTTGCCCCTACCAAGGGAAAGTGCCCATCAGTGATGTGGTCAGAGTCGCCGAGTCACTTTACGAGGCTGGGTGCTATGAGATCTCCCTAGGCGACACCATTGGTGTCGGCACAGCCAAGCAAGCGCAGGCGTTAATTCGTGCAATCGCTGAGTCTATTCCTATCGACAAGCTTGCCGTTCATTTTCACGATACCTATGGACAAGCGTTGGCTAATATTTATGCTTGCCTTGATTTGGGTATTCGAACCATTGATAGTTCCGTCGCAGGACTTGGGGGATGCCCTTATGCTCGCGGAGCGACTGGCAATGTGGCCACGGAAGATGTGGTGTACATGCTCAACGGCATGGGGTTAGCCACAGGCATAGATCTCCACGCACTTGCCCAGACAGGAAGGTGGATCGCAGCAGAACTCGGCCGCCCAGCGTCTCGTGCTGGCTCCGCCATCCTCAAACGTCATCAATAATCGGGTAAAGACTACCCCACACAACTCGAGGTCTATTATGGAAACCAACGCCATCAAAGCCATTATTACAGGGGGTGCCTCTGGACTCGGCCTCTCGACGGCTCAGAAATTCTGCGAGTTGGGCGGCCAGGTCACGCTGGTTGATTTAAACGCTGAGGCATTGGCACTGGCTAAAGCATCACTCGACACTGACGGCGAACCAGTTCACGTGATCACTGCCGATGTGACTGATGAGCAAGCCATGGCAGAGGCAATGGCCAAAGCCCACGAGGTCATGTCAGGCCTCAATGTTCTCGTCAACTGCGCTGGCATTCTGGGTGCGGGTCGGGTGTTGGGCCGAGACGGCCCCATGTCACTTGAACGGTTCCGACAGACCATCGAAGTCAACTTAATTGGAAGCTTTAACAGCGCCAAATCTGCGGCTGAACTGATGCAACACAATACGGGCGATGAGAAAGGGGTCATTATCAATACAGCCTCTGTTGCGGCCTATGAGGGACAAATCGGGCAAGCCGCCTATGCCGCCTCCAAGGGGGGTGTGGTGGGCATGACACTGCCCATGGCACGCGAATTGGCGCGATTTGGTATCCGAGTGATGACGATCGCACCCGGTGTCTTCCACACGCCGATGGTCGACGGCATGACACCGGAAATTCAGGCCGCATTGGCAGCGGGGATCCCATTCCCAAAACGCCTCGGTAGACCTGAGGAGTATGCCAATCTGGCCGCACACATTGTTGAAAATGAATATTTCAATGGGTCAGTGTTACGACTGGATGGGGCTGTAAGATTAGAACCTAAATAAGAGGGAGACAGAATGATGGAGACAATCCAGGCATGGTGGAATGGTGTGAACTCCACGCTGATACAACAACTGGGCTTTGATATCGTCATTGGTTTATTGATCTTGGTGATTGGTCGCTGGGTCGCCAAAGCACTGATTGCCTTTCTTCGACGATTGATGAAGCACCACGCCTTGGATGCGTTGCTGATTGACTTTACCACTCGGATTCTCTACGTGGCCTTGTTGCTGGTGGTCACATTGTCTGCCGTGGCTTATGTTGGCATTGATATCACGCCACTGGTTGTGCTCTTAGGTGGGTCGGCATTGGCCATTGGTTTGGCGTTACAAAGTAGCTTATCCAATTTTGCTTCTGGATTAATGCTGGTTGGCTTTCGACCTTTCACCAAAGGAGATTATGTTGAAGCAGGTGGCGTCGGTGGTACCGTGATGAAGGTCGGCATATTCAACACGGAACTAGTGACCCCTGATAACCGACAAATCATTCTGCCCAATAGTGCGATCACCGAAGCTACCATCACTAACTTTTCAGCTCACGCCACACGCCGTATCGATTTGGTGATTGGTGTGCACTATGATGATGATCTAAAACTGGCACGAGACACCATCACTGAAGTGTTGGTCCAACATCCCAAGGTGCTCGAAGAACCTGCACCTGCTGTGCTTGTCGTCGACTTGGCCGACTCCAGCGTTAACATTGCGGCGCGCCCATGGGTGGCCTCTGACGATTATTGGACCACACGCTCGGAGCTTCTTGAACAGATCAAGGTAGCGCTAGAAAAAGCGGGTTGCTCTATCCCCTACCCCCAACGAAGCTTTCATATTCACCAAGCCATCAATCCGATCACAGACAATTAGCCTTCAAGCTCAGGTAGGTTTTTAAAGTAGTCTAAAGCCTCTGCATTGGCTAGGGCGCTGGTGTTTTTCACCGGCCGACCATGGATCACATCTCGCACCGCCAATTCGGTGATCTTGCCAGATACTGTTCGCGGCAAATCAGGGACAGCGATCACCACTTGTGGCACGTGTCTTGGCGTTGTGTTGTCCCTAATGTGTTGTTTGATTTTTTGAACGAGTTGATCGTCTAAAGTCGTGTTTGGTCGCAGCTTCACGAATAACACCACTCGGACGTCCCCTTCCCAGTCCTGTCCAACACACAACGACTCCAAGACCTCATCAAGCTGATCCACTTGGCGATAGATTTCGGCTGTTCCTATCCGAACTCCACCAGGATTCAATGTGGCATCGGAACGCCCTTCAATCACGATACCGCCTCTTGCGGTCATACGCGCATAATCGCCATGACTCCAAATGCCCTCATGCGTCTCAAAATAAGCGGCATGATAACGCGACCCATCAGGATCATTCCAAAAGCCGACCGGCATGCTAGGAAATGGCATGGCACAGGTTAACTCCCCTGTTTGATCATGAATGACGTGCCCGTCATCATGACGAATCTCAACCTTCATCCCAAGGCCTGGAGACTGCAGCTCTCCTTTGTAGACGGGTAACAGTGGGTTACCGAGGGCAAAACAAGAAACAATATCTGTTCCACCAGAGATCGAAGACAACTGCACATCGGATTTCACCTGCGCATACACGTAGTCGAACGATTCTGGCAACAGGGGCGAGCCTGTCGAGAGAATGACTTTCAAAGAAGACAGATCATGGGTTTGTTTCGGCTTGACAGCAGCTTTCTCACAGGCAGCAATCCATTTCGCACTGGTACCGAACACATCGAAGCGATACTCCTCAGCGAGGTCCCATAACACATTGCCATCGGGATAAAACGGTGAACCGTCATAAAGCACAATGGTTGCACCCACTGCCAAACCACTGACCAACCAGTTCCACATCATCCAACCGCAAGTAGTGAAATAAAAGAGCGTTTGGTCTTTACGAAGGTCAGTGTGTAGCCTCAGCTCTTTTAAATGCTGGAGGAGACTACCCCCTTGGCCATGCACAATACATTTGGGTACACCGGTCGTGCCGGATGAGTAGAGAATGTAGAGCGGATGATCGAAAGGCAGATGAGTGAATTCAACCTCAGTCGCCTCATTGTTCATGCAGTCTGCCCAGTTGAGCCAAGCACTCTCCCAGTCTGACTGATCCTCCTCGGCGATGTGGGGCACGATGATCACCTGCTCAAGAGAGCGCAGGTGGCTGACTACTTCTTTTACTTTCCCAATACAACTGTGTGTTTTTCCGTTATACCGGTAGGCATTGGCACACAGTAATACCTTGGGCTCGATTTGACCAAAGCGGTCAACAACCCCCTTAACACCAAAGTCTGGTGAGCAAGACGACCACACTGCGCCAAGGGCGTTGGTTGCCAAAAAGCCAATCACCGTCTCAGGAATATTGGGCATAAACCCTGCCACTCGGTCTCCAGGCTGAACACCCATCTTGTTCAGGGCATGGGCCAGTTTGGCGACTGCCGAGTAGAGCTCAGCAAAACTGAGCTTGACTCGAGCGCCAGATTCGTCTGCGAATACAATCGCCACCCCATCGTCGCGGCGCTTTAGGAGATTTTCAGCGTAATTGATGGAAGCATCCGGAAACCAACGGGTGCCAGGCATCTGGGGCCAGTTCTCCGTAACAAGCGCTGGCGGTACCCCAACACCACGGGTATCAACCACGCCACAGTACGCCCACAAGCCAGACCAAAACGTCTGAGGAGAATGGACGGAGAAGGCATAAAGGCTCGGCCAATCACCGACCTCGGCCTGACCCGTCTCTCTCAAAAAGGCCATGAAGTCCATCATCTGACTGGCCTGCTGACGCGCCGGAGACGGTGACCAGAGAGGCATGTTTTCTTTAAAATTCATGTGGTTAGGCTCCTTCCAACCGCATACTGTCAAACCGCTTGCTATTGCAAATGATAATGGTTATCATTCAGATAGCAGGGTGTTGACCCTTCATGAACTGGCATCAGCTGAGGTAGTTAAGCGTACACTGACATGGCCCACAAAAAAACCATCACGTTTGCCATTTTGCATATGACCATCGCCTTTAGCGTGGTCTGGGCGCTCACAGGCTCCATCGCACTCGGCGGGGCGGTGGCTTTGATTGAGCCGACCCTCAACACCATCGCTTACTTTTTTCATGAAAAAGTCTGGGAGCGCTTCGGTCGACTGCGTCGAGCCAAAACATCTTCCGCCAGCGGGCTTTAAGCCGAGATCAATTTCTCCAACTCTGGAACCACCTCAAATAAATCGGCCACCAGACCTAGGTCTGCCACTTCGAAAATGGGCGCCTCTGAGTCTTTGTTGATGGCAACAATGGTGCCAGCATCTTTGATACCCGTCAGATGTTGAATGGCACCAGAAATACCCACAGCAATATACAAATCAGGTGCAATGATTTTACCCGTCTGTCCCACCTGAAGCTCATTGGGCACATACCCTGCATCCACGGCGGCCCGAGACGCGCCCACGGCAGCCCCCAAGGTATTCGCCAAACCATAAATCACTTTGAATGCGTCTGCTGAGCCCAATGCTCGCCCACCCGAGACAACGCGGCTGGCCGAGGACAGATCAGGCCCTTCTCCACTCGAGCCTTCACGACCGACAAAACGGGTGTGGCCTGGGTCTGAGGCTTGTGATTCCAAGGCTTCAATCGTGGCAGAACCGGTCATCTGTGCTGCTGCAAAAGATGCCGTCCTGACGGTCGCCAGCACGGTGGCTACAGTCTCAGGCACATTGACCGTCACAATGGCATTGCCCGCATAAATGGGTCGTTTAAACGAGCGTGGTCCCAATACGGCCATCACGTCGGACACCTGGTTGAGTCGCAACAACCCTGCCACTCGGGGCATCAGGTCACGCCCAAACGTGGTTGAGGCGACAAATAGGTGGGAGTAGTCGCTGGCCATTTTCGCGATTTCTGGTGCCATTCGGGCGGCCAATGGCTCAGCAAAATCTTCTCCTGATACCACGCGCACGCAGTCCACCCCACTGATCTTTGCCGCCTGTTCAGACACCGATGCAGGGTCATTGCCAAAGACGACCAAATCGAGCTTTTCTGCACCGACGCCCTCAGCACCCTTGACCGCCTTGGCTGTGGCGACACTCAGCTGAGTGCCATCATGCTCTGCAATCACCAATACTTTTGTCATCACAACAGACCTCTTTGCTTGAGTTCGTCGACTAATGCCTGAACGCTCTCCACTTTCTTACCCCCACCCCGCTTCGGTGGCGCCTCGTACGATGCCATCTCAAAGTCAGTGGACTCACTAAGCCCAAGAGAATCCAGAGCCAGAACATCCAAGGGCTTTTTCTTGGCTTTCATAATTTCTGGCAACTTCACAAACCGCGGCTCGTTTAAGCGGAGATCCACCGTGATCACGGCAGGCAGGTCCACTTCAATGGTCTCCAGACCAGAATCCACCTCACGGGTCACCTGAGCACTCGATCCATTCAGCACCACTTTTGAGGCAAAGGTTGCCTGTGGGCGATTCCACATGGCCGCGAGCATTTGGCCTGTCTGCGAGCAGTCATCATCAATGGCTTGTTTACCCATCAAGACGATCGATGGCGCCTCCTGTTCGATGATTTTCAAGAAGGCCTCAGCAGCGGTCAGTGGCTGTACCGGACCGGCCGTCTCTTGCGTTTCGACAAGAATGGCGCGATCTGCACCCATGGCAAGCCCCGTTCTCAATTGCTGCTGGCACTGGTCTGATCCCACAGCCACCACAACAATCTCCTCGGCTGCACCAGCCTCCTTCATTCGAATCGCTTCTTCAAGCGCAATTTCGTCGAACGGGTTGATGGACATTTTGACCCCATCGGTCTCTACGCCCGAGCCATCATTTTTGACGCGGACACGAACGTTATAGTCCACCACCCGCTTCAGCGTAACCAGAATTTTCATAACTTTTGTCTAATGAGAATGTAACTTCTATTGTAGCGTCTTATCCATGATGGTTGGGTCATGCATCGAGGCCCGACAGCGCTTCTGAAGTCACCAAAAAGACCCCATCTCCGCCCTGACTGAATGTCAGCCAGGTCATTTCCAGCTGCCGCTCTAGGCACCACCGATCCCAGGCCTCTGCCGCCTCACCCACCTCGCAGACCAAG
>JALQZL010000031.1 GCA_023258355.1 Wenzhouxiangellaceae bacterium
TGTGGCTGTGCTGATGGCAGATAAACCATTGTATTGAGTGTGGAAAGCCAGTTGTCTCAGTAACTGTGGGGTGACCAGCTCGGCTGATGCGGGCGTGGGGGCAGGTGATCGCAGTCCATCGATCCCGAGACCCGCGCTCACCAGATCATCATGGTACTGAACATGGATCGGTGAATGATTTTCTTCAATTTGTGGTGGGGCAACGCCTGGGTTGTTCTCCAGCAGGTGCTCGTTGGTGGCACATCCTGTGATGATTGAAAAGCCGAGGCCAAGGGTCAGGCCACTGATGAGGTGTCTGAGTCTTGGGGTGTGCTTGGCACTTGATGGCGTGGGTCGGAACATGGCGGTTGTCCTGATTGAGTGGTTATTTCTTTTAAGCCTACCAGAGTCTTGGTTTGAGCTGAGTGGACTTTGGTACAGGCCTGAATTTAAGCCAGACCTGCTAGACTCTTTATCTATGAATATTTTGATTACAGGCGCAGGCAGTGGGATCGGTGAGGGGATTGCCCGTGGCCTTGCCGCCGAGGGCCACCGAGTGATGGTCACTGACTATGACGCCAAAACTGCCGATCAACTGGCCAAGTCGCTCAATGAGGAGGGTTACACCGCCTTTGGGGCTGCTCTGGATGTCGCTGATCAGCAGACAATTGACTCGGTGAGTGACTTGGTTGCACAGACTGGATGGGGTGGCGTTGACGTGCTAATCAATAACGCAGGCCTACAGCATGTCTCGCCGCTAGAAGACTTTCCCATGGATAAGTGGGCCTATCTTGTTCAGGTGATGCTCACGGGTGTTGCTGGCCTAACTCGTGCGCTTTTACCTCAGATGCGAGAACAAAACTTTGGGCGTGTGATCAATATTGGGTCCATCCACTCTTTGGTCGGAAGCCCTTACAAAAGCGCCTATGTGGCTGCCAAGCACGGTTTGATTGGGTTTTCAAAAGTCATTGCTTTGGAGACAGCCAAATCAGATATCACGATCAACACGATATGTCCCACTTATGTCCGAACACCGCTGGTTGATCAGCAAATTGATGCACAGGCAAAAGTGCATGGCTTAAGCCATGAGGAAGTGATTGAGCAGATTATGCTCAAGCCCATGCCCAAAGGGGTCTTTATCAGTTTTGAGGAGTTGACGGGCATTTGTTCATTCCTGCTGAGTCCATCAGCAAGAAACATCACAGGCCAGTCTATTGTGGTCGATGGCGGTTGGACAGTCACATGACGACCCGTGTACTCATCGCTGATGACCACCCATTGTTCCGTGCCGCGTTGGTCCAGACCTTAAGCGATTGCATTGATGGGGTTGAGGTATTACAAGCCAGAGACCTCCCTGAAGTCTTTGAGCAGTTATCAAACACCGAGGGTATTGATTTAATCTTGCTCGACTTACACATGCCGGGTAACCAAGGGCTGACTGGGTTGGCGCATATTCGCTGTCATCACCCAGCAGTGGCCGTCGTGGTTGTCTCAGCCAATGAGGATCCCATCGTGATTCGTCGGGCTCTGAATCACGGCGCGGCTGGCTTTATCCCCAAAAGTTCTGATTTGAGCGAACTCTCTGCAGCCTTGGAGGCGGTCTTTGATTGCCGCGAATGGGTACCACCTCGTTTGATGCGTGCCGTCGCTGAGGCAGTGGATGATGCACCAGAGGATGATATGGCACAACGCATTGCCAGCTTGACACCCCAGCAGTTTCGTGTGCTTGAGATGGTCGCTCAGGGGCAGTTGAACAAGCAAATTGCGGATGCGCTGGGTATCCAAATTCGGACAGTGAAGGCGCACATGTCAGAGATCTTTCATAAGCTCAATGTCCGCAACCGAACGCAAGCAGGTATCGCGTTCCGCGCCCTTGATTTGAGCGGTGCTGAACGGGTTGACGCACACCCGTAACCTAGCCTGAACCGACTAAGCGTTGGACTGATCAGAAGTTGTCAGTCAGTAATATAGTGGCGTCACAGGTTGCTTTGAATTGACCACCCCACACATATGGACACAAGACATTGGCACCACGTTGCAGTGTTTGTCTCTGACCTGAATGATCCGATAGACTCACCACTGTTCCTTCGACGAGACTCACGATACTTGGTGATTGATGAGATTGGATGCTCAGTGACTCGCCCGCTTTGAGATTGAATTGTTGAATCCGAAAAAGAGGGCTGTCAGCCAAGATCCGTTGAGGCGCCTCAAAGTCTGCATGGACAATCTCTGGTTCAAAGTCATCAAAGTCAATGGCGCTGAGTGATTGCTCGATATGTAATTGCCTTGGCTTGCCATCCAGCCCGACACGGCCCCAATCATAGACTCGGTAAGTGGTATCCGAGTTTTGTTGGATCTCTAGAATTAAATTTCCAGCATCAATGGCATGAATACGCCCACTTTCCAATAAGATGGACTCACCACGCTTGACTGGGGCATGGTGAATGAGTGACTGCAGCCCAGCCCCGCCTTCCTCACGAAGTACCGATTCAAACTGTGAGCGTGTCGTGCCTTTTTTTAAACCCACGTAAAGACCCGCCTGCGCCGTGGCCTCGGTGATGTACCAACACTCGGTTTTTGGTTCGCCTCCTAGCTGCTCAGCGAGGTTGGCAGGCGGATGTACTTGTAGGCTGAGACGGTCTTGGCAGTCGAGCCATTTGACTAGAATGGGAAAAGGTTGATTCCGAGTTTTTGCCCAGGCAGGGCCCATGATGTCAGCAGCTGACGCTTGCATCCACTGAGCCAGTGTCTTGCCGGTTTGATTACACACAGACTGTGCTTCTGGACGATCAACAATTTCCCATGCTTCTCCGATAGGGCCCGTGTGGGGTAATTCCCGGCCTAGGCGGGTGCGGAGGTTGTCTCCCCCCCAGACTCGGTCTTGATATATTGGCTTGAATGACAATAACTCCATGACGCAATAGTAGCAAAGTGGCTTGAATGAGTCCCGATTCAGTGTGCTAGAGTGAGCACAGATTAGTTCGGTCAACGGAGGAAATTGGGCGGTGAGAATCGTGCACCGAGGGGGCATCGAGGGCGTGACAGGGTCCTGTCATGAACTCATGGTAGAGGGCGATCATCCGCACTCTGTTTTGATTGATTGTGGTCTATTTCAGGGGAAAGATGCGAAACGCACAGACCCTGATATTGACCCCTTAGCCATTGAGTTTGATGTTCACCCCATCAAGGGTGTGCTGTTGACACATGTGCATATCGACCATGTTGGTCGCCTTCCTTATTTACTCGGTGCTGGTTATCAAGGCCCGATCATTGCATCTAAAGCCAGTGCCAAGCTCTTGCCCATGGTGTTAGAGGATGCGCTCAAGGTTGGCTTTACCCGGGATCGAGACGTGATTGAGCGATTCTTGTCAGTGATCAATGATCAACTGATTGGCATTGAGCCTGGTCACTGGCATCCCATCTCTGATCAACTCACCATTCGCATGCAACGCGCTGGCCACATCTTAGGCTCCTGTTATATCGAGGCACATGTGGATGAACAGGCAACCGAAACCAAGCCTGTGGATTCCTCAGGGCCGGGCGATCGGATTGTGTTTAGTGGTGATCTTGGCGCAGATGACACGCCACTGCTTCCGGAACCAAGCTCTCCAGAGCGGGCGGATCTTTTGGTTTTGGAGTCTACGTATGGCGATCGGTTGCATCAAGACCGAGTAAATCGACAAGCGCACCTAAAAGCCATTATTGAGCATGCGCTGGATAACCATGGCACGGTGCTGATCCCTGCATTTTCTATCGGTCGAACGCAAGAGCTTCTCTATGAGTTGGAGGATCTGATTGAGCGCTTCGGCGATCAGGCGCCTTGGCATGGATTACAGATTATTCTTGACTCGCCATTGGCGGCAGATTACACCAGAGGCTACCAGCAACTTCAGAGCCTGTGGGATGAGGAGGCTAGGCAACGATTGGAACAGGGTCGGCATCCTCTGGCGTTCGATCAACTGATGACCGTCGGGAGCCACAAAGAACACCAACGCATGGTCAAGTTCTTGAAAGAGACTGGCCAAGGTGCGGTTGTCATCGCTGCCTCTGGGATGTGTGCAGGTGGTCGAATTGTCAACTATCTAAAAGCATTGTTGGGTGACCCACGTTCTGATGTGATCTTTGTTGGGTATCAAGCACAAGGCACACCCGGGCGCGATATTCTTGAGTTCGGCAGACCTCAACATCCTGATGATCCGCCAGGTTGGGTGAGACTCGATGGTGAAAAATATACCATTGAGGCTGCCATTCACGAGATCAGTGGTTACTCGGCACACGCCGATCAAAAAGGCTTGGTAGCGTTTGTCAGAGGAATCGAAACCCTTCCTTCAGAAATCCGATTGGTCCACGGTGACCCTGAGGCTAAAGAAGCACTCAAATCGGTGCTTGAGGAAGAATTCAATGCACACGTTGTGATTCCATAAATGGACGAGCTTCTCTCATTGCATTGGTTGGGTTACGGCGCTGTTGTCATTTCAGTCATCCTGATTTATGGCGTAGGCTGGCACCTCTCACAGCCGATGGTGACACTGGGACGATGGGCCTTCCGTGTCGCTTTGGCAGCTTTGCTGGCTGGGCTAACTCTGCCTGCCTCAGTGATCAAAGACATCGTGCAACTGCTCGCTCTTGTGTTGCCCCAGTTAGGACAGATCAGCACAACACCCAATGCGAGTGTTGGCATGCACTTTTTTCTATTTTTGTTGGTTTCAGCCTTGCTTCCCTTTTTTCGCTTAGACCTTAATGCAAAAGTCATTGTGACCGCTTTGGCCAGCTTGGCCTTTGTGACTGAGTTTTTGCAAGCGCTCATCCCAGATCGTTTCTTCGACTGGGCTGATGTGGCCACTAACCTGACAGGTGTGGGCCTCGGCATCATTGCGCGCTGGGTAGCCCGTTACCTTGCCGACGTTTAATTCCCAATAGCCTGTGGGCAGGGAACATCACGCCATTTCTGGTATCCAATTGACATAAAATGAGATCACAGACTGCGCAGTCCTATGCCTGTGGCTGGTCAAGTTTTTGTGGAAAAGGAATCCAATGGTCGAACACCCCGATTTTGATCTTTTCGTGATTGGCGCAGGCTCAGGCGGTGTTCGTGCGGCAAGAATTGCTGCGGGGCACGGTGCACGTGTGGGGATTTGTGAAGAATCACGGGTTGGTGGGACTTGTGTGATCCGAGGCTGTGTTCCCAAAAAGCTGTTGGTGTACGGCGCTGAGTTTTCGAAAGCTTTTTCGCAGGCATCAGGTTATGGATGGTCTATCGGACAGACTGAATTTGATTGGGCGGAACTGATCAAAAATAAGAACAAGGAGATCGATCGGCTCAATGGCATTTATCTCGATCTTTTGAAAAATGCAGGGGTTGAGTTATTCGAGGGCAGGGGACGTTTGGTTGATCCCCATACCGTCGTCATAGGTGAGCATACAATTCGTGCGAAGAAGATCTTGATTGCGGTTGGCGGACGACCACGTGAGCTCGATATTGAGGGTCATCAATGGGCCATTAGCTCAGATGAGGCGCTAGATTTACCCACCCTGCCTCGGAAGATACTGATTGTTGGGGCGGGTTACATCGCTGTTGAGTTTGCGGGCATCTTCAATGGTTTGGGTGTGGACGTGACACTGGCTTATCGTGGCGACAAAATTCTTCGGGGCTTTGACCATGACGTGCAAGATGCGCTTGAGCGGGCACTGATCCAGCAAGGTATTTCGATTCTCTATCAATGCACCCCTGAAAAAATTACCAAGACTAATGAGGGACTGAGCGTTTTCTTGGATGGGGAGGCATCAGGTGTCTTTGATCAAGTCTTATTCGCCACAGGGCGTGTGCCCTACACGTGGGATATGGGATTAGAAGCCGCTGGTGTGAGAACCGATGAATTCGGTGCCATCGTAGTGGATGAATATAGTCAAACATCTCAACCGTCGATTTACGCTGTTGGTGATGTGACGAATCGGGTGAATCTCACACCGGTTGCCCTGATGGAGGGCCATGCTTTCGCTGATACCGTATTTGGTGGTCGTGACCGAGCGGTGACGCATGAAAATATTCCCGCAGCTGTCTTCTCCCAGCCGCCTGTTGCCAGTGTGGGTCTTAGTGAGCATGAGGCAAGAGATCAGGGGCACCGACTGAGGTTGTTTAAGTCAAGCTTTATGCCGATGAAATATACTTTATCTGGTGGTGGCCAGCGAGGGCTAATGAAGCTGGTGGTGGATGCCGATACAGACCAGGTATTGGGTGTCCATATCGTAGGGCCTGACGCACCTGAAATCCTGCAGGGTTTCGCAGTGGCCGTCAGAGCGGGCTTGACCAAGGCGGATTTTGATCGAACATTGGGGATTCATCCCACAGCAGCAGAGGAATTGGTCACACTGAGAGAAGTGACTCACGAGGACTTAAAATGAAGACAGTGCAAGGATATCAGATGACTGAAATGAAAGGCCTATTAATGATTGGCCGTTTGGGACTGGTGGGCGCAGTGCTTATTCTCGCTCTTGGACTTCTCACCGCTGGCTCGGCAGTCGCCAAGAAAAATGATCAGCGCTTGACGATAGACGGCCATTGGATTGTTGAGTTGGAAGCGCCTCCAACCCTGCTATTCACTGGAGATGACAGCGCGATGATGGCCAGTCAGGGTGGCTCAATAGACTCCCGTCATTACAAACGCTTGGCGGCCACTGCACCTTCTGTCACAGGCGAGCGACTGGATGTCAACGCTGACCATGTGCAGGCCTACATCAATGTGATTGATTGGGAGCGTGCCCAAGTGTTGGATGAGCTAGCCATGAATGTTGGGCGTGAGATCATGCCTTATGCCATTTATCGCCATACCAGCAACGGCTTTGCCATTGAACTAAGTAAGCAAGAAGCGCAGATTCTTAGAAACCTAGACGGTGTGAAGTCCGTCACCCCTGACTGGATTCATCGGCGCCATACTGACCGTGGCCCAGCCTTGATTGGTGCGCAAACGCTATGGTCAGTCTATCCTGAAGTGTCATTTGCGCCGAACAAGGGCGAGGGGATCGTAATCGGTATCATTGATAGCGGGATCAACTGGGATCATTCTGCTTTCACTGATCAGCCCTCACAAAGCAGTTATACCTATGTGAATCCCTACCCTGACTTTTTGGGTGAGTGCTCAAGGCCCGAGGTCTTATGTAATAACAAGCTGGTCGGTGTTTATGACTTCGCAGCCGAAGGCACGTTGGGAAAGGATCCTGACCAAGATGGTCATGGGACTCACGTGGCGGCCACCGCTGCGGGTAACCCTGCCAGTTTTACGCTCGGCCGAACAGGCAGTCATCGGTATAACACCTCAGGGGTGGCGCCGAATGCACAGATTATTTCTTATAAGGTGTGTTACTCAGATCATCCAACAGATGAAGATTTGGATGATAGTTGCGTAGGCTCTGCCATCGGCGAAGCCCTTGAGCAGGCAGTGATTGACCAAGTTGATGTTGTCAACTATTCCATTGGAGGTTCTGCAGGCAATCCATGGAACGCCGCAGCGGCTTTTCTCCCCCTTTGGGAAAATGACATTGCCTTTGTCACCAGCGCCGGTAACTCTGGACCAGACCTTGAGACGGTCGGTAATCCTGCCAATGCACCTTGGGTGATGACGGTGGGGAACAGTACGCATGATCGCCTGATCAGTAATTCAGCAACCGTCGGCTCCATTGCCGACATTGCCGTTGTGCCAGGCGGGGGACCTGAGATCACGAGTAACATTACTGGCTCCGCTGTTCGGGTAGACAGTGTCTCACCTAACAATTTGCTGGCCTGTGAGCCTCTGCCAAGCGGTAGTTTGACTAGCAACATTGCGGTGATTCAGCGGGGTATTTGTACCTTTGAGACGAAGATCAATCACGCACAGGCGGCTGGTGCAAGAGCGGTCTTGATGGTCAACCAGGTGGGTGGCCTACCCATCGTCATGGGCGGGGTGAGTGGTACCACCATTCCAGCGGCCATGATGGGTAAAGACGATGGTGACGAAGTCTTGTCACTGCTGGCTGGGGGTTCAGCACAAGCCACCATCTTTGCAGGCTCTCAAGTCTCAATTGATATGAACTGGGCCGACAACATGAACGCGTCAAGTTCACGTGGCCCCGCACCTTTTGTACCCGGTTTAATGAAGCCCAATGTGGTGGCCCCTGGTACGGATATTTTGGCGGCTTATGTGCCCAATGAAAATTCTGTGGCCTTTTTGAGTGGCACTTCAATGGCCAGTCCCCATGTCGCCGGAGCAGCCGCTTTGCTGCGTAGCATCCATCCAAACTGGGGGGTCGATGCTGTTTTTTCTGCCCTGCAAACCACGGCCAATCCGACACGGGTAAAAACAAATGGTGAAGCAGCTAGCATGTATGATCGAGGCGCAGGTCGCATCAGTGTGGCTCTGGCTTCCAGAGTCGGCCTGTATTTGCCATTGGACGCCAATGAATTTGCAAGTGCCAATCCAGCCAATGGCGGGGATCCTGGAACGCTAAACTTGCCCGGACTTTTAAATGATGCCTGTGGGCAAGTGTGCTCTTTCACACGGACGGTGAAGGCCCACCGCGACGGTGACTGGACTGTCACTATCGATGGAGACGCGAATGTCAGTGTGACACCGACCGAATTTAGCTTGGATGAGGGGCAAACTCAGGTCTTGTCCATTACTGCAGCCACCTCGGTTGCGGGGGCTGGTACCTTGGAAGAGGCTCGGGTGGTCCTAACCGAAGCCCCACCACCCAGTTACCAGACAAACGTTACTCGTCCAACCAAGCAGTATTTGAGCGTCGCCATTGGCAATACAAAAACTGAGCTGCCATCGGCTGTCTCATTCTCCACCAGTCAAGACCGTGGACAGAGGACGATCGATATTCCAGCGCTTCGAGGGATGAGTCGGGCAATTTATCAGCCGACGGACTTATCCGATCTCACTGCGACGGAAACCAATCTTGTCCAAGACCCAGACCGAGATAGCCCCTATGGTGGCACGGCCGGTGTTCAAACCTATTTGGTCCAGGCCTCTGCCGATAGCTTCGGGATCTATGCCGATGTCACCCAATCCCAAGCACGTGATATTGACTTATTCGTTGGTTTTGATGCCAACGGTGATGGTATCGCTCAAGAAAGTGAGGAAGTGTGTGCCTCTACCTCGCCTGATGCGACTGAGAACTGTTGGATTGAGGGTACCAATGAGGGGACTTGGTGGATTGTTGTGCAGAACTGGGAGGCCTCGGTGCCTGGTGCCAGTGACTCTGTGACACTTCGTTATGGGCTAGCACAGCGTGCTGAGTCGCCTGTCTTGTTCGTGGCAGGGCCTGGTGTTCACGCCGGTGGACCACTCTCATTGGATTTATATTTTGATGATCCCTCACTCGAAAGCGGCGACTTGAGACTGGGTGCAGTCACTATTTTTAATGGCACCAATGCGAATGCCGAATTTGTGGCCTCTGTTCCCATTATCCTTAGACGCAGTTCAGTCTCACGGGCTCAGTTCACAGTCTTATTTCCCAATGAGCCTTTAACTGTCCAGCTTCAAGACGATGCCATCCATGAAAAACTCGTCATCGATGTGCCACCATCGGCTACCGAGTTAGCGGTGACAGTCCAAGGAGATGCTGGAGTCACAGCGTCTCTGCGAAGGATTGATTTTGAGGATCTGCCAGCCTATGCGCCCGACACGCCGCCGGCACCATCGAGTTCATTGGTGCAAGGTTCAGGGTCATCCTCTGGCTTCACCATGAGGGTCTCCAATCCACAAGCTGGGCGCTACTATGTGGTTTTGAATAATCAGTCAGGACCTGCCCGTGAGGTCGATGTCACGGCACAAATCACAGAGAGTGGGCGAATTGAACCACGCTTTGCGCTTTATTCACCTGTCGGCCGGGATATCAACCAAGGGCTTGAGTTCCAAACAGCAGGCCAACCTTTTGCTGTGTGGTACAGCTTTGATGATGCGGGTGTCCCTATTTTCTACTTGGGAAGTGCGCCGATTGTCTCAAACTCTTCTGTTTGGGTCTCACCGCTTGATCGCTACACACGCGGGCTTGACCAACAGCGAGCGACACCAGCGGGTCGGATGTCACTGACTTCTATTGATCGTCAGACCGCTATATTCTCTTGGCGATTAAATGGGGCACATGGCTCTGAACTCATGAGTGCCTCGATTATTCCCGAAACCTGTGTTGATGAAGGTGGGGTGGAGAGGAGCTATACGGGCCATTGGTATTCCCCTGGGCGTGATCAGGGTGGCTCAACCACCATCATGGCACCGGGGATTCAAATTCAGGTCCGCTATTATTACGATGCGCTCGGTGTAGGTCGCTGGGTTCAATTGGCCGCGCCGGGTGCAGGTCCTGAGGCCTCGACGCTCGATGTGATTGAATACCGTGGATTCTGTCCAAATTGCGATGATACTGTGTCTCCGACCTCAGCCACGATCGGTGAGTACAGCCGGCAGTATGACAGTGAATCGAGCGGAACAGAGACTATGGTGTTTGAATCAGGTCCACCGCTGAACCAGTCGTTTGCCACCGAGACAGCGATTCCGATCTCAAAACTGTCGAGTCGTTTGGCCTGTCCCTAGAGCATTGTTAGATGTTGTCGAATAATAAAATTGTGGCCGTATTGCCTGCTTACAATGCGGCCATGACATTGGCAAAGACAGTGTCTGAGATTCCCAGAGATATCGTCGATCATGTGATTTTGGTTGATGATGCCAGCGGTGATGGGACAGCATCACTGGCCAGAGATTTGGCGATTGATGAAGTGATCGAGCACGATCACAACCAAGGCTATGGCGCTAACCAGAAAACTTGCTACCGTCACGCGTTGTCCGTTGGTGCTGATGTCGTGGTGATGCTGCATCCGGATTATCAATACAGCCCAAAACTCATCCCGGCCATGGTCGGCATGATCACCAGTGACCTTTATTCTGTGGTGCTTGGCTCACGTATTTTGGGAGGCACCGCCTTGTCTGGTGGAATGCCTTTGTACAAGTATGTCGCCAATCGCTCGCTGACAGCCTTCCAGAATCTATGTTCGGGCGCAAAGCTCTCTGAGTACCACACAGGTTATCGTGCCTTCTCCTCTAAAGTGCTCAATAGCATTGATCTATCCACTCTATCGGATGATTTTGTGTTTGATAATCAACTGCTGGGTGAGGTGATTAAAAGAGGCGAGAGTATTGGGGAGATTAGCTGCCCAACCCGATACTTTGATGAGGCCTCGTCAATCAATTGGCACCGCAGTGTGGTTTATGGCTTAGGTGTCGTTCAGGTTTCTTGCTCACTCCTCGGACACCGTTTGCGAAATATTGGTTCGACACGGTCATGACGGATACCCAAACGTGGCGGCCTAAATCACCTTGGCTGGTGATATCACTGACGGTCTTAATTGGTGGACTGGCCATTTATTTTCGCTTCACTCAGCTAGGCCACCAGATTTTGATTGATGATGAGTGGCATGCCATTCATGCTCTGTTAAGACTGGATTATCGAGAGATATTTCTGAGTTTTGGTCACGCAGACCATTCCATACCACTCACACTGTTATTTAAATATTTGACTGAGACCATTGGGCTGAGTGAGTGGCGCATGCGTGTCTTGCCACTATTGGGTGGTCTCACGACCGTGCTAGTTGCCCCTTGGTTGTTGCGTCCTTGGCTTCGGTCTTATGAGCCTTGGGTCTTGGCGGGTCTGTTGGCTCTGTCGCCTATCTTGATTCATTTCAGTCGTTATGTGCGTCCTTACGCCTTAACTATCCCATTAACCTTTGCTGCCGTGATTGCACTCTGGCGTTGGTGGCATGAGGGTGGACGTTGGCCCTTGTTTGTTTTTATCCCAGCCACCGTGATTGCTGGATGGCTGCATCCCTTGACACTCTTATTTACTGGCGGTGGCTTGCTGTGGTTTGGATTGGCCTCGTTAAAAGATTTGTTGCGGCACCGCGATATGTCCGGGCTGATGCGTGTGGTGCCACCAGGTCTTGTGACCGTGGCCTTATCTTCAGTGCTGGTGTTGCCACCACTGCTGGCTGATCCTCACAGCATGGCAGCAAAGACGGGCGTTGACCAGTTGCAATGGGATACCGTGGTTTGGGCTTGGGAGCTGTCTGTGGGAACGGCGCACTGGGGCATGGCTTTTTTAATGCTCGTACTTGCCGTTGTGGGGCTAGTCACAGCGCTGCGCCGCGAGGCAGGCTTTGTCTTTTATTGGCTGTTTCTAACGGCACTGGCCAGTGGCGTGGTGACCCTGCTGAACCCTGCTTGGATCCATCATGCCTTAGTGCCTGTTCGCTATCTCTCAGTTGCTTTGCCGTGGTTGTTGTCTTTGATTGCGATTGGCTTTGTGGTCACGCTCCGATGGCTGAATCAATTCAACCCACGCGAGTATGTGGCCACTGTGACGGTAGTGGCACTTGGACTGTGGCTAGCTGGGTTAGTGGTCTCCGGGCCATTACTAACAACCTATGGTTTGGTCAATCAGTTTGCAGGTGCTCAACGCTACCACTTTGACTATGACTACACCAGTAATCCCTACGTGACCTTGCTTGAGGGACATGCGTTACCCCAGGTCTACTCAGAAATGATGGAAGAGCCAGGTGATTGGCTAATCATTGAAGCGCCGTGGAGTTTTGAGTCTCACTCAACACCTTTAGTGGGGTTTCAGCGTCAACACCAAATGCCGATGAAGGTCGGTATGATGACTGGCCTTTGTACAGAGCGTGCTTATGGGGAACTGCCGTATCAAAGCCGCAAGATGGTGTGGTTGTTTGAAGACTTTGTACACTTAGCCGATTTTCCTCAGGTGCTGTCAGATCAGAACCGTTTTTTGGTCCTAAACCGACGGCCAATGTATGACTTTGTTTCCATTCCTGACGTGATGAGTGACTGTGTGACCAAGCTCTCGATGAGACTGGGCGAGGCATGGTATGAAGATGAGTACCGTGTGGTCTATCGATTGCCAAAAGAGGTCTGAGTCGGCCCGAGAGGCCACGGGTTATTGTTGATCGGGTCTTGTTTTCCTTAGCTTCATTTTCTCCAAGCGGCGCATGCCCCATGTGCTCAGAGCAGCCAAGCCAGCCAGTGCGACGAGGGCGCCAATTAAAGAGGAGCCTAACAAGTCACCAGACTCCCATGCCGCTTGCGCCTCTACCCAAGACCCGAGACTGTGGCCAATAGTGGCGTAGAGAAATGTGCTCGGCGCTAGACCCACCACGCTGGCCCAAACATAGCGAGAGGTGGGCATTGGACTTAAGGCACCAGCCACATTAATCAGATAAAACGGAACCAGCGGGACAATTCTAAGTACCATCAGTAGCTCAACACTGTGTTGGTCTAGGCGCTTGACTAGCGTGTTGAGCATGGGTGAGGCGCTGGCGGCAGTCACACGTTCACCCATCCACCAGCGCATGACCAAAAAGCTCAAGATAGCAGCGACTGACGTGGATAACCATCCAGCGAGGCCACCCAAACCAATACCAAATAGCAGTCCGCCTCCCATCGACAGTAGGGCGCCCACCGGGAGTGCCACCAAGGCCATGATGATAAAGGCAGCAACAAATAACCACCACGTACTCCAAAAAGCCTGGCTTACCTCGAGTTCCAAGCGTGTAATCAAAGGGCTGACTTGATCACCGTAGACAGTGCCAAGCCACAGCATGGCTGTGGCAAATGTGAGAATGATCACCGCTTTAAACCAAACTGGCATCTTTATCGGTCGCCTACTGATGGATCAATGTCGAGACCAGAGCCACGAACTGGTCGACTTCTTCCAACGTGTTGTACAAAGGGGCAGGTGCCATACGGATGATATCCGGTTCTCGCCAGTCACCAATCACATCGTGGCTGATAAGTTGCTCAAATAAGGCTCTGCCTGTCTCTCTTCCAGCGTTCACCCTAAGCGAGAGTTGAGCGCCGTGGCGGTCAGGATCGAGAGGTGTCAGAATCTCAATCTCTTCTGCTAGCTCTTCTTGAATACGCTTGGCCAGGTGCCCTGTGAGCGCAAGCGAGGCTTGACGAAGTTTGGCGGGATCTGCTTCCATAAACATATCCAAAGATGCGATCAGTGGTGCAGTGGACAGAATGGGTGGCCCCGAGATTTGCCAGCCTTCGATTCCGCCAGCTGGCTGATGCTCGGGTGCCATCTGAAATCTGGTCGCTTCGTCATGGCCCCACCAGCCTGCGAGTCGTGGTCCATGAAAATCGTGGTGTTTTTCATGGACAAAGCAACCACCCACCGCACCAGGTCCTGCATTCAGATACTTGTAGTGGCACCAGATGCCAAAATCGATGTCATCATCATGCAGATTTAGGTCAATATTCCCGATGGCATGAGCCAGATCAGTACCCACCAC
>JALQZL010000032.1 GCA_023258355.1 Wenzhouxiangellaceae bacterium
GCCATTGAGGAAATTAATAAAATCGCGGATGAGATTCTGCCGCTGGGGTATGAAATTGCACTAAAAGCAGAGGCACGGGAGTTTCAACAAACCATGACGTATGTGATCTTTGCATTTGGGCTGGCGACAGTCTTGGTCTACATGGTGCTGTCCTCTCAGTTTAATTCCTTTATCCAACCTTTGATTGTGATGACAGCGCAGCCTTTGGCAGTGATTGGCGGTGTGTTTCTGCTTTGGGTGACGAATAACTCGCTGAATATCTATTCCATGATTGGCATGGTGCTATTGGTTGGTTTGGTGGCCAAGAACTCCATTTTATTGGTTGACCTTACCAACCAATTGAGAGCGGAAGGGCAGGGTGTTGATGAGGCACTGGCAAACGCTTGCCCCATCCGGTTGAGACCAGTACTGATGACCTCGCTCACCGTTATCTTTGCCTTATTGCCACCCGCGCTTGGCTGGGGCGCTGGTTCGGATACCAATGGGCCTTTGGCAATCGCAGTGATTGGTGGAATGATGAGCTCTACGCTGTTGACACTCGTTGTTGTCCCAGCGGCTTATTCACTCATTGAAAATTATTTTGAGGGTAAGAAATCGATGAGCGTCAGCTAGACTGACTGAGTTCTTTTTAAGCGTACTGAGTTGGTCTGCCCGACCTGTTATTTGAGTGAGGCTAAATGCCATAGGGCATCAGACTAATGGTGGGTGGATGGTGCCCTGTAGTGGATTCGAACCACTGACCTACGGTTTAGGAAACCGCCGCTCTATCCTACTGAGCTAACAGGGCATCGCCTAATGAAGAATATTACCTGATCTCACAAACGCTCTGTTTGGTACTGGCTGACTGCCGATTGGGGGGTGTTAGAGGCCCAGTGGGTCTTTCAAGATTTCACCCCGCCAGCCAGTGGTCGCCGGTGTCGGGATACCCAACAAGATGCGTGTCAGGTGTCGTTTGCTGGCCAGCAGACTCCCATCGATATTGAGCTTATCAGCAATCCCGCTTACCACAGCTTGGAAATGCTTGAGCGTTTTCTTCTCTTCAGGTGTGAGTGGGCGAAGCGTGGGAGGGGGCTCAAACCCGGCGGGATCGACACTTTCTAACGTGTCAAGGCATGATGATGCCAACTTCTTTAGTTGACTCTGGTGTGCCTGGAGTGAAGCCGCTGGACCTCCCTGAGCTGCCCTGTCTGCCAGCGAGACAAGTAGATCATCTTTCACAATAAAAGACTTGGGTAGGTCTCGGGATTTGGCTTGGTCATCGCGCCACCTGACCAAAGCATCGGCATAAGCCAGCGCTTGGGTAGGCAGTCTCATGACGCCTTTCACCCGAGCGAGTCCGTCATCTACAGTGGATGTGCTTTTTTCATTAATCAGTCGCTGACAATCCTCTTCTAGCCACGCTAAACGACCACAGTCCGCCAGTTTTTCAGTGAGAAAAGAAGCCATGGTGGGCAGAAAAATGACATCTTGAGCTGCGTACTCAAGGAGGCTGGATGACAAGGGTCTGGCACACCAATTGGAGCGCGCCTGCCCACCGGGTAGGGCAACACCAAAAATGGCTTCGACCAAATGCTCATAGCGCATTTGGGCGGGAAAGCCCAAAAGGGCAGCCGCAATTTGGGTATCAAACAAGTTCGCGGGTAGCTGCCCTGTTAACTGTGCGATCACTTCCAGGTCTTCTCCAACACTGTGAAACACTGACTGGGTTGTTGGGCGCTGGATTAGGGTTCTGAGTCCACTGTGATCATTGATTGTCAAAACATCGATTAACCAAATGCGCTGACCATCACTGATCTGAACCAGCCCAGGTTTTGGATAAAAGGTGCGTTCGCGGACAAACTCGGTATCGAATCCCAGAAGGTGTGTCTGACTGAGACGATCGGCCAGTTCCTCGGTCTTTTGGGGTGTCTCAATCCATTGAGCCTCACCCACTGCTGCCTGAGCACCGGGGAGTGATATCGGTTCGATGGCGGGTGGTGTCATCATCAGGCCTAAGTTTAGCGGGTCTCACTAGCGCTTGTATGCCATTAGCGCTATTCTTGGCAGTGCTATGGCATCAATGAACTCAATTTGTGCGATCTGTCTATTGCTTTGGATCAGTCTAGCCGAGTCCGCATCAGCGCGCCAAGAGCAGACACCAGAGCATCCGAGGTTAGTAGAAGCGCTCGCCGCTGCTTCTGACAAAGAATTCGAGCGTGCCTTTGATCTGGTGGCTTTGGCTGAAGCAGAGGGGGCTTTGGCGAGTCAATCATCTCAGGTGACAGCACAGATTGAGCGCTTGAGAAACAGTGAGCGTACTCGCTTAGAGTCCACTTTCCAAGCCGCATTAAGCGTAGGGGATGTCTCAGCCGCCCAGGCGTCTTTGTTGGCATGGATCGCTCTGGGCGTCGATCAGGCCACCGTGACTGAAGCAAGACAAGCCATCGAAAATTTGATTCGGTATGGCCAATATCAGCCAGGACAAGTCTTCTCCGATACTCTTCTCATGGGCGATATCAAGGGGCCTGCGATGGTTGTGATTCCACAGGGACAATTCATGATGGGTTCTGTCGAGACAGAGCCTGACCGCCGTTCAAGCGAGGGGCCAAGACACCGCATTACCATCGAGCAAGGATTTGCCATCAGTCAATATGAAATTTCTGTGGGGGAGTTCGGCCAATTTGTTGAGGCCACCCGCTATGTCACAGATGCCGAGCGTCGAAATCAGGGAACGGTCTACAGCACGGTGATGAGACGGATCATGGCAAATCCCCAGATGCATTGGCGATTGGACTATCTGGGCCAGCCTGCAGAACGCTCATTGCCGGTTATTCATGTTTCATGGCGGGATGCAAAAGCCTATGTCGATTGGCTGAGCCTAGCCACTGGCGAGCACTACAGGCTGCCAACAGAGGCAGAATTTGAATATGTTCTACGTGCGGGCAGCCAGCGTCGTTTTCCTTGGGGTGAGGATTATCCTAGCTTACCCGTCGCCAATTTGGCGGGGGCCAATGATAGCTCACCGAATGGGGCCACATGGCCGCAGGGGTTTACTGGCTACCAAGACGGCCACTGGGGTCCAGCTTCGCAAGGTCAGTATCCAAGCAATGGCCTTGGTGTTCATGATATGGCTGGCAATGTCATGGAATGGACTGAGGATTGCTGGCATGACAGCTACATTCGTGCGCCGTCCAATGGGGCAGCTTGGGTCAATCCAGGGTGTAAGCAGCGTGTGGTCAGAGGAGGCTCTTGGGCGTCAACACCTGCCATCGCACGATCCGCTTTTCGAATGGCCATGTCTGAGGAGGCGTCTGATGTCAGGGTGGGCTTTCGGATAGTCAGGGCATTGAGTCATGAGTGACTGGCACCTAGGCAAGCGCGAGCGCGCAGATGGGCATCAGTCACCCGTTAAAGAGTTGGCAGATGCCCGCTATCAAAAGATGAGAAATGTCAGCTTGATTGGACTGGTCACGAATTTCTTTCTATGTAGCACCAAGCTAGTGATCGGTTGGATCGCTCAGTCTCAAGCGCTGATTGCAGATGGCATTCACTCCCTGGCTGATGGTTTGACCGATGCGGCTGTGATTGTCACTGCTCGCTTTTCAAATGAATCAGCGGATCTTGAGCACCCCTATGGCCATCACAGAATAGAGACAGCCGCCACCGCAGGTCTGGGCCTTGTCTTGATCGCAACGGGTCTGGGCATCATTTTCGATGCCATCCAACGGTTGATGGACCCGGAAGCGCTCTTTCGTCCAACCAGTTGGGCTTTGGTCGGTGCTGGGGTGTCTATTCTGGTGAATGAAGCACTGTATCAGTACACCCGCTGGGTGGGTAAAGCCGTCAAATCATCGCTGCTGCTGGCCAATGCGTGGCATCACCGGACAGACGCCTTGTCCTCTGTTGCTGTCTTATTTGGTGTTGCCGGTGTCTTAATGGGGTGGGAGAGTTTGGATGCTGTGGCTGCGGTGATTGTGGCGTTGATGATCATCCATGTGGGCTGGCAACAGCTCACGAGCACTTTCTCTGAATTGATAGATTCAGGTTTGGCTGCTGATCGGTTGGAAGAGCTCACGCGTGTAATTGAGAGTATTGAAGGTGTCAGCCACCCCCATAGGCTTCGTACCCGGAAGATGGGAGGCCATGTGCTGATGGATGTTCATGTGGAAGTGGACCCAAGGATTAGTGTGTCTGAGGGGCACCAGCTGGCTGAGAGCGTGCAAGACAAATTAAAGGTCTTGGTGGACGATGTCCATGATGTGATTGTCCACATTGATCCCAAGGGACAAGACAATGTGTGGCTAGATTTGCCACAACGATCTGACGTCATGGCGGATCTCAAGCAGTGTTTGAGCGAAGGGCTATTTGACCGAATAGCACAAGGCGCACATGGTGTGACGATGCACTACTTGGATGGTGTGATTGACTTGGATATTCGGTGTAGCGTCTCGACAGATGCCACGCTTGACCCACGTGATGAGATCCAGAGACTGACGGTTGGCTATCAGGCAGCACAGGCGCTTCCCTATGTTCGGGAAGTCCACGTGTTGTTTGAGGGGAGCTAGGCGAGTGTGGTGCCGGGGGCGGGAATCGAACCCGCACTCTGTTTCCAGAACCGGATTTTGAATCCGGCGCGTCTACCAGTTCCGCCACCCCGGCCAGGGTGATTCACCATTTTACATCAGTCTGCGCTGAAAGTGCTAGGCAGCATCCACACTAAGTTGCTTTTCAATGCGCTGGTGCCAGCCATTCTCAAGTGCATGGAACACACAGCATTGCTCCAAGGCATCGGCATAGATATGCATCGTGACTGCCGTGTCGTGGGTCGATGGGTTGGCGATTGTGTGGTACTCGTGGGGTGGGATTAAGCTACCAGCACTTCCAGGCCCCGCCCGCATGGTGGTTCTGGGTTCAAATAGGGCCTTGTCCCCCAAATCTTCCAAAAGCTCGTATTGAACCACTTCAATTTGGCCATGCCACACCGCTTCCACGCACCAAAGACCATCATGATCATGGATCGGTGTGGCTTGATTGGGCCCCCAAGTCATGGCCATGATGGTGTATTTGAGGTGCTCATCCCGATGGATTAAACGCCTGGCATAGTGATCAGACTCATTTTTGAATACCTCCGCTGGCAACGCAATCCGGTCATCCTCCATCAGCACACATAAGGCCTCTCGGATGTTATTGGTGATCTCGGTATCTGTCTTGCCTGACTCAATCGCCTGAGAAATATGCTGAATAATGATGGGCTTGCCTGCGAACTCTAAACTCACTGTAACCAGCTCCTGATGGGTCCTGACATCAACTCTGAGTCTACCAAAAAAGCATCATGGCCTTTTGTGGACTTGAGGATCTCAAAGCTGACTTCCGATCCACTGGCCTCTAGGGCGCCTGCCAATGCTTGTTGTTGATGGGCTGGGAAAAGAATGTCGGTATCGACGCCGAGGACCAGTGCGTGCCCAGTAAAACTGCGATCAAAAAGCGCAATGAGACCATCGTCACAATCACAGGCATTGAACGTATCCATGGCTCGGGATAGGTAGAGGTAGGCACAAGGGTCGAACTGACCCACAAATTTTCGGGCATGCGTCTCTAGGTAGGACTCCACCTCAAACTGCATCCCGAAGGGTTGATGGGGAAAGTAATCTTGCGGGCGGCGACCAAACCGCTGATCCCACTCTTGTGCGGAGCGATAAGTGATCATGCCTAGCTTGCGGGCGAGCCGCATCCCAATCTCTGGCCAATGATCGTCGTCGTATCGGCCATCATTGAAATTTCGGTCAGTCACAATCGCTTCCCGTTGCAAAGAGCGAATGGCCAAGGCAAAAGGTAAAGATGCGCAAGCGGTGGATATTAATGCGATCTTTTGTGTCCGTTTAGGGAACGATTTGAGCCATGCCAATGCGCTCATGCCGCCCATAGATGGACCAATGACGGCATGAGGGTGCTGAATGCCAAGGTGAGACACCACCAATTCGGTCGCTCTGGCAATATCATCAATACTCAGTTCAGGAAAATCTAAGCGCCAAGGCGCTTTGGTCGATGGTGCTGTACTGTCTGGTCCAGTAGAGCCCAAGCAAGAGCCCAAGGAATTCACACATAAGACGAAAAATCGGTCGGTATCGAGCGGTCTGCCCGGACCAATCATCTCCTCCCACCAGCCTGGCGAGGAGTCTTCATCGCTCGAGGCGGCATGGGCACTGGCCGATAAACCCGAAAACAGGATAATGGCATTGGACTTTTGCTCATCCAAACACCCCCATGATTCCCACGCAAGCGTTAGACTCGGCAAACTCCCACCTTTGTAAAACTGAAAAGGCGATGGATGCTTGTAATATTTGGTGGCTTGTCCCATGGTCACACACTCTGATTCAGCCCTTATTTTAGCGTCATCTGTGAGGCATCGTCACGGGGTTCATCTAAACCTTTCATGACGGGTGTGCTACTGTCCAGTTGGGTAATAACCAATAAGGATCTCTGATGAAATTGGGCTTAATCCTCGGTGACCAGTTAAATGAAAACAATGCCATCTTTGATCACTTAAACCAAGAATCTGATGTCATCGTGATGGGCGAGGTCTTGGAAGAGGCCAGTTACGTGCCTCATCATCTCAAAAAAATCATCCTGATTTTTTCTGCCATGCGCCATCGTGCTGAGCGCCTCAAAGAGCAGGGGTGGCATGTGCATTACCACTCACTGGATCTCACAAGCTCAATCAAAAGCTTCCCAGACTTGCTAGAAGCAGCCCGATCGCTGGGGGATGTGGATGAAATCCTAGTTGCTCACCCAGGTGAGTGGCGCGTGCTGGATATGCTCAAAACATGGTCTGAACAACGTCAAGTGCCGCTGCGTGTTCTGCCGGATACTCGATTCATCTCTGACTTGACGTCATTTGATGCATGGGCAGAGGGAAAGAAGCAGTTACGGATGGAGTTTTTTTACCGGTTGATGCGGCAGAAGACTGGCTTTTTGATGGTCGATGGGCACCCTGTCGGTGGCGTTTGGAATTTAGATGCTGAAAACAGAAAGCGCTGGAAGGGCGATCCACCTATTCATCCCATCAAGCCATTTCATCCTGATCCGATTACCCAAGCGGTTATTGAGCAAGTGTGCGCTGAGCTCGATGGGTTTGGATCGGCAGAGGGTTTTGATTATCCGGTGACGCCGGAGCAGGCTCAGGAGGCAGTGAGCGACTTTGTGACTTATCGACTCACTGCTTTTGGTGACTTTCAAGATGCGCTTGTGGATGAAGAAGACTATCTTTTTCATTCGCGGCTGTCTGCTGCACTCAATGTGGGCTTATTAGATCCTATGGATGTTTGTCAGCAAGCCATTGATGCTTTTGAGGCGGGGCGAGCGCCGCTCAATGCTGTTGAAGGGTTTGTCCGTCAAATTATTGGATGGCGAGAGTTTATCCGCGGCATTTATTGGCGCTTCATGCCTGACTATGCGACACGGAACACCTTAGGGCATGACCAGCCATTGCCTGAGTGGTATTGGACTGGTGAAACCAAGATGCGCTGTTTGGCTCGAGCAATTGATGCGACTGCCAGAAATGCCTACGCTCATCACATTCAGCGATTGATGGTCACAGGTAATTTCGCGCTCATCTTGGGCGTTGTTCCTGAGGCCATTTGTCGCTGGTATCTGGCTGTTTATGCCGATGCCTATGATTGGGTGGAGTTGCCAAACACACTGGGTATGGTGATGCATGCCGATGGCGGTGTTGTGGGATCCAAACCTTATGCTGCCAGTGGCAAATACATTGAGCGAATGGGTGATCACTGCAAGCACTGTCATTACTCGGTCAAAGAGACTGAGACTTCGCAAGCTTGCCCATTCAATGCCTTGTACTGGGATTTTCTGATGCGACATCGAGACAAGTTTGAGGCTAACCCTCGAATGAAAATGATGTATCGCAATGTTGACCGCATGGATGAGGATCGCCAACAAGCCATTGCGGCTCGTGCCCAGTGGCTCAAGACTCACATCAATACGTTGTGAGCTCGGCTTAGAGTGGGGATTTAAATTGTGTGGTACCGATGCCTCTATCTGGCAGTAGTATCGGGATCCCTTGCTCAATGGCGTAAATCACCTTCCCATCGCGGGTGATCAACGCGGCTTTGAGTGTGCCTTTGACTGGTGCATGGTCAACATATTGCACTTCACCATCGCCAATCGCTTGATTTAGTTTTTTCAAGCGAGCTGCGCTTAGTGGCAGAAGCGGTTCGTAGCTGACCGGGCAGCATAAAATATCGATGAGATGGTCGGGTAAATTCATGACTCTATTTTAGCCTTGTTTAGGTGATCTGTTGACATTCGCATTGTCGCCTATCTCCAGCCCTGATAACATTGCCTTTTAGATATAGGAGGTCGCTATGAGCGGACCAGCCAAAGTCGCCGTCATCATGGGGTCGCAAAGCGATTGGGAGACCATGAAGCATGCGGTCGATATCCTAAAGGCCCTCGAAATCCCTACTCAAACGCAGGTCGTGTCAGCCCATAGGACGCCAGAGGCCATGGCCGAGTTTGCCAAATCGGCGAAGTCTAGGGGACTTCAGGTCATCATTGCAGGGGCCGGTGGTGCTGCCCACTTGCCTGGCATGGTGGCCAGCCATACCAGCTTGCCTGTGCTGGGGGTGCCGGTGTCATCTAAGGCATTGAAGGGACAGGATTCACTATTGTCAATCGTACAAATGCCTGGTGGAATTCCGGTGGGTACGCTGGCTATTGGCCGAGCAGGCGCGATCAATGCGGGTCTGCTCGCAGCCAGCATACTTGGACTATCGGATCCTGCAATACAGGGGCGTTATGAGCAATGGCGCCAAGCCCAGACAGACGATGTATTGGCTCATCCTGAGCCAAAAGATTAGGATATTTTTTTGTGCGTATCGGCATCCTTGGGGCGGGTCAACTAGCAAAGATGATGGCGTTGGCTGGCCAGCCTTTGGGTTGTCAGTTTGTGTTCATAGATCCTGCGCCTGATGCCTGCGCAGCCTCATTGGGTGAGCATCATGTTCTTGACTGGTCCGATCAGGCAGTGTTGGCAGTGCTTAAGCACTGTGATCGCGTCACTTTCGACTTTGAAAATGTCGATTCGTCGATGCTGAAGCAGCTGGCACAGGTCACCATGGTCCGCCCGAGCATTCTCGCTTTAGAGGCCTCACAGGACCGACTAAAAGAAAAAAGCTTACTCCATCAGTTGGGTCTGCCTGTTGCTCCCTATGCCGAGGTGTCCTCGCGGCCAGAACTGCTTGCGGCAGTAGAGAAAGTGGGTCTGCCAGCGGTGATTAAGACGCGTCGGTTTGGCTATGATGGCAAAGGCCAAAGCTTGGTGCGGACCCAAGAAGATTTAGAGGCGACGTGGCAGGCATTGGGTGGTCATGCACTCATTGCAGAGTCTTTGGTGGACTTCACCCATGAGTGCGCGATCAGTGCAGTGCGCGATGAACGGGGTCAGATCCGAATCTATCCACTCACCCATACGCTTCACAAGCATGGCATCTTACGCTTTGCGCTAAGCCCATCGTCGGCCAATGCGCCTTTCGTGGACGAGGCAAAGGCCATTGTCACTCAATTAATTGAATCACTGGATTACATAGGCTGTCTGACGGTGGAGTTTTTTGTTACCCACGCTGGGTTGGTGGTGAATGAAATCGCACCAAGAGTCCATAACTCAGCGCATTGGACCATTGAGGGTAGCGCATGCTCCCAATTTGAGAACCATATTCGGGCAATAGCAGACTGGCCGTTGGGTGACACTGAGGGTCATGGGGTCAGCTTGATGATTAATTTTATTGGACGCATGCCCTCCAAGGACATGCTTCAAATCAGTGGGCTACACTGGCATGACTATGGCAAGGTACCAAGGGCTGGCCGAAAGGTCGGACATGCCACTTGGCAGCTGGGATCATTTGATGAGTTGACTGAAAAGCTCGACGACTTGAGTGACTTTCTAGCAGATGACGAGGTTCAATGGCTTATGGATCTCATCAAGCAGGCTGGTTGATCTTTGGGGAAAATCACAGGGTGCTTCGCCAGCAGTGAAATTTTTATTTCCTCGCCAATCTCATAATCTGTGTGGCTTGGGAAGAGCGCAGTCACCTGTGAGTCATTAGGCAAGGCCAGACGATAGAGCATGTCCGCCCCTTGGAATTGCCTCTCAACGATGGTCGCTAGAACGCCTGCTTCGTCAATTTGTAAGTCATCGGGCCGCACCAGTACCAAGCATTCTGTGCCGTCTCCAAACGACTCAGGTTTTGGTGTGCGTCCCAGTGCATGAATAATCTCATTGCCTTCAATTGAGGCCTCTAGATAACTGCTTCGCCCAGTAAAGGCCGCCACATAAGGCGTGGCCGGTTGGTGATAGAGCGTGTAGGGGCTAGCCCATTGAAGCATGCGTCCATCATCCATCAATCCCACACGATCGGCTAAGGCAAAGGCTTCTTCTTGGTCATGCGTTACCAACAAGGTGGCGGTGCCTCGGTCCTTGAGAATGCTGCGGACTTCATCAGCCAAGCCTCTTCTTAGACCCGTATCCAAATTAGAAAACGGCTCATCCATGAGTAACACCGCAGGCTCAGGTGCCAAGGCTCTCGCCAGTGCGACCCGTTGCTGTTGGCCCCCAGACAATTCATGGGGGTAGCGTTGACCAAGGCCAGTGAGCCCCGTAAGCGCAAGCAACTGCTCAACACGGCCCATACGCTCATCACGGCTCAGTTTTCGAAGCCCGAATCCCACATTGTCCACCACCCGCAAGTGAGGAAATAGTGCTTGATCTTGAAAGACCATTCCGACGCTACGTTTTTCCGGTGACACCATCACATCAGCAGAACTGACCAATTGGCCATGAATGGTGATCTCCCCCGACAGTAACCGTTCAAAGCCAGCAATGGCTCGCAAGGCTGTGGTCTTGCCACAACCAGAGGCACCCAGAAGACAACCAATTTCACCTTTGTCTAGCGAGAAACTGAGTCCTCTTACAACCGAGAGACGGCCATAACTGAGATGAATGTTGTCAACCGACAGAATCATTATGATGCCTGATCGGCAAAGTGTTCCTCGATGACCTTGGCGAGGGTGTCTACGATTTGTTCAATATGGGTCTCATCAACGATCAAGGGTGGCAAAAGACGAATGATACGGCCACGGGTGACATTGATGATCAACTTGTGATGCAAGGCCCGAGTCTTTAATTCAGCCACATCCACATCAAACTCAATGCCCACCATCAGACCACGCCCTCTGATCTCCACGATGTGTGGATGCCCTGATAGCTGCGTCTGGAGTTGCTCAAGCAGGCGCTTGCCCATTGTCTCAGCCCGTTCGCAAATGTGATCAGACCGCATGACTGCCAAGACCTCTAAGCCCACGCGACAGGCGAGAGGATTGCCGCCAAAGGTTGTGCCGTGGGAACCCACTGGGAGGAGGCCAGCGACTTTTTCTGTGGCAAGGCAAGCACCAATCGGCATGCCATTGCCCAAGGCTTTTGCGATGGTGACCACATCAGGCAAGAGACCCGGTTCATGCTGATAGCCAAACCAACGCCCTGTTCGCGCCATGCCACACTGAATCTCATCAAGCATGAGCAAGGCATCGTGTTGGTCACACAACCCACGTAAGTGCGTCAAGTAACCCGCTGGCGCTACTCGCACGCCGCCTTCACCTTGCACCGGCTCAATCAGTGCAGCAACGAGGTTCGGATGGGTTCTAAACGCATGGGTGGCTGCTTCGCAGTCTCCGAAAGGGACGCGGATAAATTCACCCACCAATGGACCGAAGCCTTCTTGAATCGCAGCGCTACCAGAGGCGGATAAAGAGGCCAAGCTTCTGCCGTGAAAGCTCTCACTGGCGACAAGAATGGCTGGCTGCTCAATGTGTTGTGCGGAGGCATGCCGTCGCGCGATCTTGATCGCACATTCCACAGCCTCCAAGCCGGAGTTCGAAAGAAACACCCGATCTAAACCAGAGATGGCGCAGAGGCCTGCGGCGAGACACTCCTGCATCGGTAGATGCGCAATATTGGCGGTATGCCACAAAGTCTTGGCTTGGTCACACAAAGCCTCAGCCAATTGAGGGTGAGCATGACCTAGGCTACAAACGGCAATGCCACTTAAGGCATCCAAGTAACGCTCACCTTGGTCATCGAACAACCAAACACCTTCGCCGCGGACAAATCGGACTGCCATTCGAGCGTAGGTATCGAACAGATGGGTCGAAGACATCTGCAGCTCAGTATTCATGCCCTGTTCGAGCTAAATGAGCTAGGCCAACTGCGCCGCAGCAAAGTCCCAATTGACGACAGCCCAAAAGGCCTCCATGTATTTGGGACGCGCGTTGCGGTAGTCGACATAGTAAGAGTGTTCCCACATATCGCAGGCGAGTAAGACCTGATCACCCTCAGTGATTGGTGTCGCTGCATTGCTGGTGGTTTTAATGGCGAGCTCACCTTCCGGCGTTTGCACCAACCAAGCCCAACCAGAACCGAACACATTGACGGCCGCATCAGTGAACTTTGTCTTAAATGTCTCAAAATCCCCAAAGGCTGATGTGATTTTCTCTGCCAAAGCGCCCGTCGGTTGGCCACCGCCCTGAGGACTCATGCATTGCCAGTAGTAGTCATGATTCGACATCTGAGCCGCATTGTTGAAGATCGCGCCACTGCTCCCTTTGACAATGTCTTCTAAGCTCTTGTCCTCAAACTCAGTGCCCGCAATCAGGCCGTTTAGTTTGTCGACATAGGTTTGATTGTGTTTTCCATAATGGAAATCCAGAGTCTCTGCAGAGATGTGTGGCTCCAGTGCGTGACGGTCATAGGGTAGCTCGGGTAGGGAAAAGGCCATTGGCGACTCCTTCGATAATCTTTGGTTAATCAGTTAACGCTCACCCCTTGGATATGGGGTAACTTTGGTCCTATTATGCCATTGATGAGGTCATTGCTAAGGAAAATCAATCACTCTCTGCAACATGCAGTTGTCGCCACCGATTGCAGATCGTGCAAAACAAGCTGGCGGTTCGCTCCGTATCATAAGCGGCCGAGTGGGCCCTCGAGCCGTCCCAGTCTAGGCCTGCCGCAGCCACAGCCCTGGCTAAGACAGTTTGTCCATAAGCAAGCCCGCCCAAGGTTGCGGTATCAAAGCAGCTAAAGGGGTGGAAGGGATTTCGCTTGTAACCGACCCGTTCAACGGCGGCATTTAAAAAGCCCAAATCAAAATGCGCATTGTGCCCAACCAAAACAGCCCGTTTGCATTGGGACTCTTTCAAAGCTTCTCTCACTGGCCGCAACAATTCTCTGAGTGCTTGGTCCTCAGGAACAGATGGCCTGAGCGGGTGGTCTGGCCTGATGCCATTAAACTCCAGCGCGGCGGCTTCTATATTCGCTCCAGAAAAAGGGGCAATGTGTCGCACCATCACTTCACGTGGCGAGAGCCAGCCATCCTCGTCCATGTCGATGATGCAGACAGCCAACTCTAGTAAGGCATCGGTCTTTGCATTAAACCCGCCTGTTTCAACATCAACCACAACGGGCTGAAAGCCTCGAAAGCGGTGGGCGAGTTCGGTGGTGTCTACGTTCATATCAATGGGCGCCTATGGAATCCCTTCATCATACCGCCTCAACTGTGATCAAGGTCTGCACAGAGGATATCTGTTCCAGATTCGGGCGGTCTGCCCTTATTCTTGAGGCAAATGCGCCTTTTTGTCTTTCCACCGACATAAATCGATGACTGGACAATGCGCGCAGTCTGGATTTCTTGCCTTACAGGTGTACCGACCATGCAAGATGAGCCAATGGTGGGCATTGAGCAAATATTGCGCAGGCGTTCGCTTGAGCAGGGCCTTTTCAACGGCCAGTGGCGTTGTGCCGGGCGCAAGCCCCGTCCTGTTCGAGACGCGGAAGATATGTGTATCGACAGCCATGGTGGGTTGGCCAAACGCAGTATTGAGAACGACATTGGCTGTTTTTCGGCCAACGCCAGGCAGTGCTTCAAGCGCCTGACGATCATCAGGAACCTCGCCTGCATATTCTTCTATGAGTATTTGGCAAGTCGCGATAATATTTTTTGCTTTGTTATTGAACAGGCCGATAGTCCGAATGTATTTTTTCAATCCCTCCACCCCGAGTGCCAGGATGGCCTCTGGTGTGTTAGCGACTTTAAAAAGCTTATC
>JALQZL010000033.1 GCA_023258355.1 Wenzhouxiangellaceae bacterium
TCAGACTGAACAATTGACTTAAATCACTGCTAGGGACATACTCTACCGTATGGAAGCTGCTCGTAAACTCAATGATGATATCCGCCGCCGTCAGATTTGGACCGATGACGGCATCCGTCTCAGCCTGCGCTATTTCGGGGATGACCGAGCGCCCTGTGTACTGATGGCCCATGGTTTTGGGCAAACTCAGTATGCATGGGAAAACACTGGTTGGCAGCTCGCTGAAATGGGCTATCAGGCGGTGAGCTATGATGCCCGTGGTCATGGGGAAAGTGACCGTGCGCCCAGCGGAGAATACGATTTTGAGCAGTTTGTCGAGGATTTTCGACGGGTCTGCGCCTCGCTTCCCAATACGCCGATGGTGATTGGGGCGTCGATGGGTGGGTTAACCGCCTTATTGGCCCATTCTGAGAAGCCGAAAGTAGCCTTGAAAGCCATGGTGTTGGTCGACATTGCACCCCGTTGGGATGAGCGTGGCGTGACCGCCATGTTGGCCTTCATGCGCCAGCACCCTGAGGGATTTGCCTCTTTGGAAGAAGCGTCTGAGTCCGTGCGGGCATTTTTACCTCACCGACGCCGTGGCAAACCCACCAACCCGATCAAACTGAGCCAAAATCTCCGTCAAGCCAGCGACGGCCGGTGGTATTGGCATTGGGATCCTGCCATGTTGGCGCTGGCTGAGAAAAGCGCCAATCTTCAGTCCCGTTTGCAGTCAGCCAGTCGACGCTTAAAGATCCCAACGCTCCTGATTTCAGGCGGCCAAAGCGACATGATCGGCTCAGAACACGTTGATGAATTCATCAAATTAGCCCCTCACGCCCAGAGAGCGGAGGTGCCTGATGCTGGCCACATGGTGGCTGGTGATGCCAATGATCAATTTGTCTCGGCCATCACGCCCTTTCTTGAGGCGCACCGCGACAGCACAGGAGAAGACATCGAATGATGTTTCTGGCCTTTGCACTGGCCTTGGTGGTCACTGCCACCACAGCGGCGTTTTTTAAATGGCGCATTCCTGTTTGGACTGGTGCAATGGCAGGCGTTCTTCTCTTGTTTACGCTCTCTGGTCAACCTGGGCCACTGACACTGTTTTTGAGTTGGCTGGCCTTGGCGGTGGTGGCGGTTCCTCTAAACCACATCCCCTGGCGAAGAGAGTTTCTGACTCATCCGATCCTGCAGGCATTTGAAAAGATGATGCCGCAAATTTCAGAAACTGAGCGAGTCGCGTTGGATGCGGGCACGGTCGGCTTTGAAGGCGAGTTGTTTTCAGGCAACCCTAACTGGGATCGTTTTACACGCCAGCCCTTAGGCGAGCTGACTGTTGAAGAACAAGCCTTTTTAGATGGGCCCGTCGAAGCGCTGTGCGACATGATTGATGAGTGGGAGACCACGCACTTTCGTGCCAACTTGTCTGAAGAAATTTGGGCGCATCTGAAAAAACATGGTTTCTTCGGGATGATTATCCCAAAGGCCTATGGGGGTCTTGGCTTTTCTGCCGTGGCACACCGGGCTGTCTTGCAAAAAGTTTCTGGTATGAGCTCAACCTTAGGGTCTGTGATTGCTGTACCCAATTCTTTGGGGCCTGCCGAGCTTTTGATGCACTACGGTCGAGAGGATCAAAAAGACCACTATCTGCCAAGACTGGCCGATGGTCGAGAAGTGCCCTGCTTTGGCCTGACCAGTACCACCGCCGGATCTGACGCGACTTCAATCGCTGACTATGGCGTTGTCTGTCGTGGCCAGTGGCAGGGTAAAGAGACGCTGGGCATTAGGCTAACGTTCGAAAAACGCTACATCACGTTGGCACCGGTGGCGACCGTTGTGGGCTTGGCTTTCCGGCTGTATGATCCAGAGGCTTTGCTTGGAGACACCGAGGATATTGGCATCACCCTGGCGTTGATCCCAGCAGATACCCCTGGGGTTGATATTGGACGTCGCCATTTTCCGCTCAACAACCCCTTCCCTAATGGCCCCATCCGCGGTAACGATGTCTTTATCCCGATGGATTATTTGTTAGGTGGTGAAGAACACGTTGGCCAAGGCTGGCGGATGTTGGTCGAGTGTTTGTCTGTGGGGCGGGCCATCTCTTTGCCCTCATCCGCCACAGGTGGGGCCAAAACTGCCGCCATGGTCACAGGCGCTTATGCCCGCATTCGCAAGCAATTTAATCTGCCTATTGGTCGATTCGAGGGCATTGAGGAAGCACTGGCCCGCATTGCTGGCTACACCTACGCAATCTCAGCGCTGTCTCGGCAAACGGCGACCGTGGTCGATGCCGGTGAAAAGCCCTCGGTCCCTGGTGCAATCGCCAAATATCAAGCCACTGAAATGAGCCGTGAGATCATCAAAGATGCCATGGATATTCACGGTGGCAAGGGCATCATTCTGGGACCGAAGAACTACTTGGGACGCGCGTGGCAAGGGGCACCCATCTGGATCACGGTAGAAGGGGCTAACATCCTCACCCGCTCAATGATGATTTTTGGACAAGGTGCGATCCGTTGCCACCCGTATGTCCTAAAAGAAATGCAGGCGCTGGAAATACCCAACGACGAAGAGCGCCTAAAAACGTTTGATCAGCTGCTATTTGCACACATCGGCCACTCCATCTCAAATGCCGCCCGCTCCTTTGTCTTGGGTTTGAGCTTTGGTGGCTTCGTGGCCGTCCCAGGCGATCGCAAAACGAAAGCCTACTATCGGAAGTTATCTCGATACAGCGCCGCTTTTGCCTTTATGGCTGACATCACCATGCTCACCTACGGTGGCAAGCTCAAGCAAAAAGAAAAAATATCGGGTCGGCTTGCTGATATCTTGGGGCAACTCTACATTTGTGCTGCCATGATGCGGCGATTCGAGCACGACAACCGGCCCGCAGCAGACCAACCGATCTTGGCGTGGGCATTTCATGATGCCATTTACAAAATTCAGCACGCCATGCGGGGCGTCATTGATAACTATCCGCTGCGCTGGGCTCGGCCTTTCCTGCGCTTTGTTGTTTTCCCGCTGGGCCGCATTGAACGCGCACCGAATGACCGGCTTGGTCATAAAGTCGCTCAACTCATGCTCTCACCGTCTGAGACACGTAGTCGCTTGACCCGAGGCATTTATCGCTCTGACCGCACCAATCAAGCCGTTGGGGTTTTGGAGGCATTACTGCCTGATGTGATTGCCTCTGAACCGATTGAAAGAAAAATGCTTAAAGCGCTGCGCCTGGGTGACATTAGTGGCTACACCTTTGATGAGCAACTCGACGATGCCCGTCAAAAAGGTGTGTTAACTGAGCAAGAGGCTGATCTGATGGCCGATGTCAGACAACGAAGCCTAGATGTTGTCAGCGTTGATGACTTTGACCTAGCCACCTTGCAAGCAGGTCTCACCCGAATGGGAGACGCCATTCGGGAAGGCAAATCGCAAGAAGCCGCCTGATTGACTCACCTCTGCACTTCATCCAGTGTTAAACTGAAGTCACCAACAGGTGCCCATTCTTTACCGATTGGGTGAAACGGGAAGCCGGTGAGAATCCGGCGCTGCCCCCGCAACTGTAGCCGTCGTTTGCGCAAGATTGTTGTTGTGCGAAGCGGTTGAGAAAAGCCACTCGGTCTGAAATCACTGAGGAAGGCCTCAACCCGGTGCCCGAAGCATTTCCCGAGGCACTGACGGAAGCCAGGAGACCGGCCTTTTGGTATGAGCAGACAGTGGTTGCGGTGGGTAGCCCAAGTCGACAGTCTAACCAAAAGCTCTTGGCAGGCATTCTCTGCCGGTTATTGCTGTTGATTCCCTATCCCCTGCGCTGTTTAGGCAAACACCCAAAGCGCGGGTGAGCGCAGGGAGTCGATCAATGAACTATCTTTTCAACCAGCGGATTCTGCCTATCCTGGCGGGCTTTACCTTTTTTCTCTCTCACTTGGCCATCGCCGAGATCTCCTTGGAGGCCATTGGGCTTGATCCTGATGAAACAATGATTGTGACTGCCAATCGAAAACTTGAGGCCATAGATAGCCCTCTGGCACGAGCGAGTGTGATCACAAGGGACGATATCGAACGGTCACAGGCAGCGGATATCAAAGCACTCTTGCAACTTGAGGCAGGCATTGATCTGTCAAGAACAGGTGGCGCTGGAGGTCAAACCAGCCTGTTCATGCGAGGCACAAACTCTAATCACGTTCTGGTATTGATTGATGGTCTTCGAGTCGCTGCCTCGGGCACCGGTGCCTTTCAGTGGGAGTTGATCGACTTATCCCAAATTGAAAGAATTGAGATTGTCCGAGGACCCAGAGCCAGTCGATGGGGCTCAGATGCGATCGGTGGCGTCATCCAGATATTCACACGACGCGCCAATGGGGTGAGCGTACAAGCCAGCACCGGTAGCTATGGCCAGCTCGGTGGCGCCCTATCAGTGGGCGACGGTGAGCGCGCTGTTAACCTATCGGCAAGTCGCATAGACGGGTTTTCGGCACAAAACGAACGAGGTTTTGCCTATGATCCCGATCGTGATGGCTTTGACCATCAACATATCAGCACACAGGGCACGCAAGCACTGGCAAGTGGAACTGTCCAGTGGGCTGGTCGTTGGCTCAATGCGCAAACTGAGTTTGATCAGGGATCATCAGATGCCGAGCAGATCTCAGTCAAATTGGCCTATCAAACTGAGCTCAGCGACTGGATGATGCTTGTAGAAGTGGGTCATCACAGAGATGAGTTAGAAACAGTGACGGCCTTTGGTCAGACTCAAAATCTGACCAGAAGAACTCAATTTAGCCTGATCGGCGAACGGGCCATTCAAACCAACCTAGACTGGATGATCGGCCTTGATGGCTGGCGTGAGTTGGGCATCAGTCAAGGTAGCTGGCGAGAAAGGAGAGAACACTGGGGCCTTTGGAGCAGTCTGACTGGCCACCGTGAGCAGCTGTCTTACGCACTCAGCCTACGCTTGGATGATGATGATCGCTTTGGTAGCGAATCAACAGCACATGGATCGATTGGCTGGCAAAGCACAGAGGCTATTCGATGGTTTGCAAGCATTGGCCAAGGATTCAGATCACCCAACTTTTCCCAATTATTTTCGCCCGGCTTCGGTGGATTATTCGCAGGCAATCCAGCACTGCAACCAGAGACCTCAGAGAGCTACGAATTTGGATTAGATGGTCAAATCAATCCTCGGAACAAAGTATCGCTGAGTGTGTTCACATCAGACATTAAAGGGCTCATTAATTTCAGCGGTGTCGATTTTCAAGCAATTAACATCAACCAAGCACGTATTCGTGGCATTGAACTATCGCATCAATTTCAATCGGGTCAGTGGCAAGGCGAAGCGCAGTGGACATGGCAAGACCCCTTGGATACCGAACGCCAAGAACCCTTGCTGAGAAGACCAAAAAATAAAGGCACTGCATGGGTCTCGTATGACTTTGGCCCACAATCGATCGGGGGTGAAGTGATTTACTATGGCCCACGCTATGATGTGGGGCAGGCGAAATTATCGGCTTACACCTTGCTCAATTTAAATGCGCGCTGGGCGCTCAACCCACAAATGAGTGTTGGTATCCGGTTGGATAATTTGACTGATGAAGACTACGAGCCGCTTATTGGCTTTAATGCAGCAGGTCGGACAGCCAAAGTGACATTGGAATGGCAACCACAATTCTAAAAACGCTTGGGCGTATGGGCTTATGTTTGGGTGTGATCGCTTGCACCCATCCAACGGCGCCTGCGAGGGCGACCTTCCCTGTTTTCGGAACATTGGTTGAGGTGCAAATACGCCACGCTCAAGGCCAGCGTACTGATGAGGCGTTTGCCCAACTTGAAGACCTGTTTGATCGACTCCATCAAGACTGGCACCCTTGGGAGCCAGGTGCGCTGACCGAGCTGAATGAGCGCTTGGCTACTGGCCAATGGGTGCCAATCAATGATGACTTACGGGATTTGTTGGTGGCCTCACAGGCCATGGAAGAACTTAGTCAAGGCCATTTCAATGCCGGCATTGGTCAATTGGTTCAGCTGTGGGGCTTTCATACCTCCGAATACCCGATCACAGAGCCGCCACCATCAGCCGCTGAGATCAACACGCTGGTGCAAACAGCCCCGTCGGCGTGGGCCATTGAGATCCGAACAGATGAGGAAGGCAAGACCTGGGCTTGGAGTGATTCAGTCTCTGTCGCCTTAGACTTTAGTGGCATTGGCAAGGGAGGCGCAGCTCAAAAGGCCTGCCAATTACTCCGGTCCCTCGATCTCAGTGATGCTTTGGTTAACCTTGGTGGTGATGTGATGGTATGTGGTGAGGCAACTGTGCCATGGCGCGTCGCCATTAAAGACCCTGATGGCGGGATTTTGGAAGTGATCGAGGTGACAGAGCCTATCGCCGTCTTTACCTCAGGTCAGTACTATCGCTATGGCGATTGGGATGGTACCCGTTATGCACACATTCTAGACCCCCGCACAGGCTATCCGGTGGGGCACATCATGCAGGCCACGGCCATTCACCAGGACCCCTTGTTGGCCGATGCTGCGGCAACGGCGTTGGTCGTTGCCGGGCCAGAGATGACTGATGCACTGGCAAAAGAAATGAGGCTTTCAAAGTGGATTGTCGTCAGCGATGCTGACTCAGAAGCAAGCACAGATCGGTAAATGAACTCAGAACATCCCCGTCTCAAGACGGGCTGCCTCACTCATCATGCTCTGATTCCATGGCGGGTCAAAAGTGAGCGCCACATTCACCGAAGTGACTGTCGGAATCATTCTCAGTCGGTCTTTGACATCATCCACTAAAATCTCACCCATCCCACAACCCGGGGCGGTCAGTGTCATGGCAATGTCGATAGCGCGGGTACCGTCATCATGATGGTGCACTTGACAGTCATAAATTAAACCCAGATCGACAATGTTGATTGGGATTTCGGGATCAAAAATGGTTTGCAACTGGTGTAAGACCAAATCCTCGTAGTCTTCATCACTCGCCCCCTCAGGCACCGTGGGTTTGGGTGGCGGTTGCTTCCCAATGGCATCAGCATTTTCACCATTGAGACGAAATAAGCGGCCTTCAACAAAGAGCGTAAAGCTGCCTCCAAGTGATTGAGTGAGATAACCCGAGGTCCCAGCTGGTAGCTCCACGGTCTCCCCCTCGGGCACCATAATGACCTCACAGTCACGGTCAAATCTCACTGGCGCATAACTATTTGAAAACATCTTAAATCAGCAATCAATGCCTCGAATTATTGAGGCTCTATTATATCTGAGCTCAAACCCAAGGCGCGCTCTGAAGCCTGTTGTGTCAAAGGATGATAGCCAGATTTCGCCCGCTGATAAATCTCAATCGCCCAAGGCCTTCCCCATTGAGTCTCCGCTAAAGCCGCATACAAGGGGCGTGTAAATTTGTTCCTGCCGACCTCCAGGAGAAATTGCTCTAAGCGTTCCAAACCTGGCGCATATTCAGTCTCGACAGCCAGCTGCAACCACAGATACAAAATCTCTACATTTTGAGTCTGCGTCAGCCCAAAGGCATCATCCAAAGTGAACATGCCAGCCTGATCAATCTGCCCCATTAGACCTGTTAAGAAGTGTTGCCACTCATAAACAGACCAGTCCCTAGCCACCACTGAATCACTAGCGATCTCACCACCCAGCCATTGCTCACGGATGTCGTCCACTTCTTCAAAAGCACTGGAGTTTGGTGCGACCGCAAAATCTGGCATCCCCGGCTCATAGAGCCACTCATCCATCTGTGCCACTGTGGCTCGGTTGGGATAGCGCTCAAACAAATGCTCAATGGCATATTCTCGGAAAGTTTCTGAATCAATCGATTGAAAAGCAAAAGCGTCAAAATAAGCACGCAAGAATTGATCTAAGGCCTCGCGACCAAAACGGTCTTCCAGCCAGTCAATGAAAAATCGGCCCATGTCATAAGGGACTCGCATAAATGCTTCTTCAGGATCCCGATCGCTGAGATCACGCACCAATTGACGGTCTTGTTCATCAGCACTGGCCACCACTTCTACCAAGCCATCCCAATCGAGCTTAGCCAGCATATTTTCAACACGCTCCCCATAGAGTGCTTCCATGATGCGGGCCTCAAAATACACCGTAAAGCCTTCGTTTAGCCAAAGGTCTCGCCAAGCGGCATTGGTCACTAGGTTGCCTGACCAGGAGTGTGCCAACTCATGCGCCACCAAGGCGAGCAAGCTACCATCGCCAGCAATAATCGTGGGGGTCAGGAACGATAACCTCGGGTTTTCCATTCCACCGAATGGGAAACTGGGTGGCAACACCAAAAGATCATACCGGCCCCAGCGGTAAGGCCCATAGAGCGCCTCCCCGATATCCATCATTTCCTCTAGTACATCAAACTCTTGAGCTGCCCGATCAATCCAGTCAGGCTCAGCATAAACCCCACTGCGTGGGCCAATGGCTACAAACTCAAGCTCACCTACAGCAATCGCCATCAGGTAAGAAGGGATCGGTTGAGGCATGTCAAATTGGTACAAACCCGTGGGTGAAAGACGCTCAGGGTTGCCACCTGCCCCCATGACAACCATCAGCTCTTCAGGCGCCTGTATCGTGGCACTAAAGGTGTAGCGCACGGCCGGTGTATCTTGCAACGGCACCCAAGTCCTTGCGTAGTGTGGCTGACTTTGAGAGAACATAAAGGGCTTACCCGAGCTCGTTTGTTGCTCATTCAGCCACTGCAGACCAAACGCCTCTGGACGAGAGGCATAGTCAATTCTGACCTCATCAAGACCCATCGGTAAGATAATCGTAAGCGGTTGACCCAAGTGGCCACGCGACTGTCCAAGCACCCAAGATAGGCCAATGAAGGTGCCATCTTCTCGAACCCCCATGACATCTTGGATATCCAAATCCCGCGTGTCCAATACCAATCGCTTCCACTCAGGGTCATGGCGTTCAAGGTCAAGGCGCACATGCCCCACTAACTGGCGCTTGCCCATATCGACATCTAAATGAAGGTCGACGTGGGCAATCGCGACTTTTTCATACTCAGCAAAGCTATGGGGGTCAGTGCCCACACTGACCTTCATCGTCTCTGTGGGTGTCAAGGCGGTGGGTGTTTGTGTTCCGCAGGCAACAAGGAAGGTAGTTGCCAGCAACAAAGTGAGTGGCTTAAAGCGCATCATCACCCTCCTCCTGAGTACGGATACGCACCACCCGCTCCAACGATGTGACAAAGATTTTGCCATCACCAATCCGCCCAGACTGGGCTGTTTCGACAATGGTTTCCACAACCCTTTGGGCATCAGCATCAGCCACTGCAATTTCAAGCTTTAGTTTGGGCAAGAAATCCACCACATACTCAGCCCCTCGATAGAGCTCAGTATGTCCTTTCTGCCGCCCAAATCCTTTGACCTCTGTGACAGTCATGCCTGTCACGCCCATCTCACCCAACGCATCCCGAACATCATCCAGTTTGAAGGGCTTGATAATTGCAGTAATCATTTTCATGGTGCACGCTCAGCCATTACAATAAAATAAACATGTCCACTGTACCGCTAAATTGATAGGCACACCAGCGACTGGAGAACTTCAATGAAACCTGATTTACAAACCCTCGATGATTTGGCTAGACGCCTGACCGATGCCCTGCCAGAATCACTGAAGTCAGTGTCTTCAGAAGCTGAAGTGCAATTTAAAGCCATTTTAGAGAAAGGTTTGGCGAAAATGGACTTGGTCACCCGCCAAGAGTTTGAGGCACAAAAAAAAGTCCTGTCTCGGGCTGAACAAAAATTGGCTGAGTTAGAGAAGAAACTCAAGTCTCAAGAGTAAGTTAACTGAGTCAATGGTTTGGCTGATCGACCCCACGACTGGCCACCCAAACGGCCACTAATAAGATGGCACCACCCAGTATCAGCCTCACCCAATCCACATCTCGATTCCAGATTGCCACATTCACCAAAATACCGGTGGGTATCAGCATGTTATTCATCACCGCTAATTGGCCGGTGTTCACCCAACGAGCACCCGTATTCCAGCCAAGATAACCCAGTCCTGACGCGCCGAGCCCCAACCAAAGTAGAACGCCCCATTGCACACTGCCATCAGGCAAGTTTGTCCAATCTGCAAAGAGCACAGCACCGATGAGCGCCATGAGTGTGCCGCCGACAAAAAAGAATCCAAAATCTCGGACTTGATCAGGCACAGAGCCTAGATTGAGATGTTTATAAATGACTTGGCCCATTGCGAAACAGCCATTGGCGCCTTGAATTAATAGAAAGCCCACCCAGACATTGGTTGAGATCGCATCCCAGCGAATGACAGCCGCCCCCAACACTGCCAGAGCGGCTGCTAACCACCAGCGCAGGGGGACATGCCACTGTCGCTGATAGAGCTCATCAAAGACAGTGATATAGACGGGTGTCAAAATTGTGAATAACAAGAGCTCTGGAACACTGAGATAGGCAAATGCTTTAAACAAAAAGACATACATCAGGCCAATCTGTAAAGCCCCCACCCCCATCAATGGCATCACTCGTCTAAGCCCAGGCCAACGGCGAACCATTAACGGCACGAATAATAGACTGGCCAGGCTAGTCCGAATCAACACCGAAATAAAATCATCGACTTGACCTGAAAGATACACACCAATCAGCGAGAAACTAAACGCCCAACCAATGGTCACAATCCAAAGAAGGCCCATAGATCGGCTCTCCGCACAACGACAGGGCTTTTGATTTTAGCACCCGATCCGTGGGCCAGAGGCAGACAACAAGCCCCTAGTCTCTGCGTTATGATGGATTGAACGGAGACAGTATTCTGATGGACAAAAAGGATATGCGGTGGTGAACTCAAGAACGCTAATAATGATGGCCATTCTCTCGGCGGCCATAACCGCCTGTGGCCATACAAGTAAAACAACGCCTCAGCAGGTGACACCGAATCAGCCACTGACGCTCGCCCAGACGGCTGAATTGGCCCGAGAAGCGCACGCAGTGTTAATAGGTCAGCCCCTAAGTGAAGTAACCATATTAGAGGCACGCGAAGTCACCTGGTCCAGTGGTGCCATTGGATGCCCCAAGCCAGGCTTGTCTTATACCCAAGCACTCGTGGATGGCTTTCTTGTGGTGCTGTCTACAAAAGCAGGCTTGGCGTACTATCACGCCTCGGGTGGACGCCCAGCATCTTTATGCCCCGAGGACAGGCGCGTCAATCCCATAGAACAAGGCGCGACCATTTTCTGATGACCCACTCTAAAGCCTCACTCAGATCACTAATCATCATTGTTGGCATGTTATGGATGCTGACTGGCTGTACGGTGGAGCTGGCCTACAACAATTTGGATAGGCTTGTGCTGCGTTGGATCAATGACAAAGTGGACTTAACCGACGCTCAAAGACAACACATTCGCCAAGCATTGGATAGCCACTTGGCGTGGCATTGCGAGGCACACCTGCCTGCTTACGCCGACCTTTTAGAGAACATAAGAGCAGACATTGTCACCGGAAGCTTAGATTCAGAAAAACTCACCGCCTATGGTGATGAGATCACGCACTTCGGTCAGGAGCTGATTGAGATCTCTCGGCCAACTGTGGTGTCTTTGTTGTCATCACTCAGCAATGAACAAATTGAGGTTTTACATAACAGTTTTGAAGAAAGTAACCAACAACTCATCGAACGGCTAGCCCAACGAGACCCGAATTCAATTCTTGAAGAGCGAACAGGGCGCATGGAGAAGCGGTTAGCAAGATTCATGGGGAAGCTGAATAACCAACAAGCGAAAGCCATCCGTGACTGGGCAGAAGCCTATGAAGACACCGCAGGCTTCCAGCTTGCTTACGCCTACCAATGGCAGAGGCAGTTATTAGATGCTTTGGCTATTCGGACATCTGATCCACTCCTTTTCTCTTCTAAGATCGAAGTGCTGTTTGATCCTGGTGCGGGCTGGAGTGATGCCTATCGCTCTGCTGTGAGCCTAAATCAGAGCAACACATGGAAGATGATGGCGACAGTCATGGGTCAATTATCTGATCGGCAAGTCACGCGGCTCACCAGCAAAGTATCTGCGTACGCCGAAGATTTTGATGGCTTGAGTTGTCGTATGGACAGTGACTGGGCATATCAGACAGAAAAAAAAGAGGCTCCACTTAGGAGCCTCTCTTATCATTCGAATTTTCTATTGCTAGGAAATCAAATAGCCGTTACGTTGGCTGCTTGAGGGCCTTTAGGGCCATCCTGAATTTCAAATTCTACTTTTTGGCCCTCTGCCAGTGTCTTAAAGCCACTGCCTTGAATAGCGCTGAAGTGGACGAATACGTCTTTGCCACCATCGTCTTGACTGATGAATCCAAAACCTTTCGCTTCGTTAAACCATTTAACCGAACCTGTTGCCATGTTACTACTACCTTATAAAATGTAAAAAAAAGACGCTTGCAGATGTTTGAGGAGGGGTTTGGGAGGTCTTTCGTTACGTCTTACGGTGAGGATCAACAACCTAAACTCATGTCGCCTTTCTATCCACAGGCAACCCTAGTCTAGCCCATTGAACAGGAGATTACCAGTGTCATGACTCAGATGACTTTTGAGGACAATCAGCGTGCCTGGCTCGATCAAGCGATTGAGCAGGCTAAAAAATCATGGGATGAGGGCGGTATTCCCATTGGGGCGGTCTTGGTTGACTCCGCCGGCCAGGTCATTGCACGGGGCCACAATGAGCGTGTTCAGTCCGGCGATCCAACAGCACATGCCGAGGTGGTCTGCATCAGACATGCCGGCAGGCGCCGTGATTGGCATACACTGACGCTCGTCTCCACCCTAAGCCCGTGCCCAATGTGCTCTGGCACAGCAGTGCTTTTCAAAATTCCGAGGGTCATTATTGGCGAGAATGTGACTTTTCAGGGCGCCGAGGCCTGGATGGCTGAACAGGGCATCGCGTTAACGGTCTTAAACGATCCCAGATGCATTGAGTTGATGGCCCAGATGAAGGCGACGAGGCCTCAGCTTTGGGCCGAAGATATTGGCTTGCCTGAGTGATGTGGCTCTTCAGAGAATGCCAATAACAATTCGGTTACCAGATCAGTGCGCCGACGGCGCTCGCTTTTCGAGACGGCTTTTAAGGCACTGGGGCAGGGTTGTTTTGACCACAATTGTTGCCCCGATAAATTGATTGGCTGATGACTAGCATGGCCTCTCCGACGGACTGCTCTGAGCAAGGCCATCTGACGCCACGTCAACAAACGCAGCGTCGCCTCATCTACTTTCACCACGACCTCACCCTGAATATGCGCCCACGCTTTGTCACCAAATCGACGGATGATTGAAGTGACACCCCCAAGAGCGGCCCCTGTTAAGGTGCCCGTACCCAGCGATAAGCCACCCGTGGCCATATCGAAAACGGCACCCAGGCCTGCGCCA
>JALQZL010000034.1:0-253 GCA_023258355.1 Wenzhouxiangellaceae bacterium
ATGCATTGGGTGCAACCAAGCCTGCCTTGATCATGTTTTTCAGGGCAAGTCTGTCTCGTGCTTGGTCAACCCAAGGGCAGGCCACGAAACTGAGTTGGTCATTGAAAAGGCCCAGAAGCTGAAGAAAGTCGCCGTTGTCGGTGCCGGCCCAGCAGGCTTGGCTGCCTCAACCACATTGGCTGAGCGAGGTCATCAGGTCGTTTTGATCGAGCAATCAGACACCCTTGGTGGTCAGTTCAATTTAGCGAAAAGA
>JALQZL010000034.1:263-13029 GCA_023258355.1 Wenzhouxiangellaceae bacterium
TGCGCTACTTGGGCACCCAGCTAGAGCGTCTGGGCGTCGATGTGAGGCTTAACACGGTGGCCTCGCCGCAAACATTGGCCGAAGAGGGGTTCGACGAGATTATTCTCGCCACTGGAGTGCTGCCCAGAAATCCTGGGATCGCTGGGCAAGATCATGCCAAGGTGGTGAGTTATATCGATGTCTTAACCGGCCGAGTCAAAGTGGGTAAAAAGGTTGCTGTGATTGGCGCAGGTGGGATTGGGTTTGATGTCAGTGAATTCTTGTTACATGACACTGTTCCAGATCAGCCAGATCCCAATGCGCCCAAAGTCGATGCTTTTTTTGAGGCGTGGGGCGTGGACATGTCTTTGGGAAGACGCGGGGGTGTGCAAGGACTCAAGCCAAAGTTCGTCCCGCCAGCGCGAGAGATTTGGTTGTTACAGAGAAAGTCCAGCAAGCTCGGTGCCTCTTTGGGAAAAACCACAGGCTGGATTCATAGAACCAGTCTGAAAGGGCATGGGGTACATATGTGGTCAGGTGTTGAGTATGAAAAGATTGATGACCAAGGCTTGCATATTGTCCATTCAGGTCAGCAACAAGTGCTAGACGTTGACCACGTGGTAATTTGTGCGGGTCAAGAACCGGATGCGCGGCTTGGCCAACCTTTGCAAGCCCTTGGGATGACGCCACATGTGATTGGCGGCGCGCATATTGCAGCAGAGCTTGATGCCAAGCGCGCCATCGATGAGGGCACGCGTCTTGCGGCGCAATTGTGATTTGAATCAGCAAAGTGGAGCAGCAATGACAATCCAGACAGAACAGCCCATTCCCATGTTTTCTGACAAAGTCAGCTCGCTTAGAGCCTATTTCGACCAAGGGGCTACTCGAGACTTGGCATGGCGGGATCGGCAGTTGGCAGCGCTGGCAGCCATGCTAGAAGACCATGAGGAGAGAATCGCTGAAGCACTGATGGTGGATCTGGCCAAGCCCGAACAGGAGGTTTATTTGGGTGAGCTGGCGTTGTTGTTCAGTGAGATTAAGTTGGCCCGCAAGCACCTAAAGAAATGGGCTCGAAAGCGACGGGTGTCGACCCCTTTGGCAGGTCAGCCAGGTCAGAGCTGGGTGATGCCTGAGCCTCTGGGCGTTGTTTTGATCATTGGTGCTTGGAATTATCCCATCCAACTCATTTTAGGGCCGTTGATTCCCGCTATCGCCGCAGGCAACTGTGCCGTCCTAAAGCCCTCAGAGGTCGCGCCAAAAACAGCCTCCCTTGTCTCAAGTTTGGTTGGTGCCTACTTAGATCCAGAGGCTTTCGCAGTGGTTGAGGGTGGCGTAGAAGAGACCACTGCCCTGCTATCAGAACGCTTTGATCATGTCTTCTATACCGGCGGCTCTGCGGTCGGCAAAATCGTCATGAGCGCAGCGGCCAAACACCTGACGCCTGTGACCTTGGAGTTGGGTGGCAAGAGTCCCTGCATTGTCGATGACAGCGCAGACCTTGCTTCAGCAGCAAGAAGAATCATCTGGGGCAAGTGCGTGAATGCAGGGCAAACCTGTATCGCACCAGACTATGTTTTGGTTACCCCCAAAAACAAGGAGGCACTGATTGCGGCCATGGGCAAAGAACTTGACCGCATGTATGGTCGTGATCGCCTCGCCAGTACAGATTATTGCAAGATTATCAATGAACGACACTTTGACCGTCTGCTTCAATACCTTGATGATGGCGAGACTATCATCGGTGGTCAGCATGATCGAGAGCGTTTAAAAATTGAGCCAACTGTGATCGGTAATGTTCGAATGGACTCACCGTTGATGACAGAGGAGATTTTTGGCCCCATCTTGCCCGTGATTGAAGTGGCGGATTTAGATGCAGCGCTGGCTCAGGTGCGTGCGGGAGACAAGCCACTCGCCGCTTATCTGTTCACAACCAATAAGCACAATGAGCAAAAATTCTTGAGCACGATTTCAGCAGGCAATATGTGTATCAATGATGTCTTTATGTTCATGCTGGTGCACGATCTGCCTTTCGGCGGTGTCGGCAACAGTGGCATGGGTCAATATCATGGCCAGGCTGGCTTTGATCGGCTGAGCCATCTAAAGTCGGTGATGCGTCGGGGACGGTTCCCAGAAATTTGGATTCGTTTCGCCCCCTACAATGCATTCAAGATCAAACTTCTCAAACTCTTTGGATAATCACGGATGACTCAACCCACAACCCCCTTCCCACGCTTTCACCTAGCACTTCCAGTGATCGATCTTGACCAAACCTTGTCTTTTTACACAGACATCATGGGATGTCCTCAAGGGCGCCGTGATGATCGGTGGGTGGATCTGGATTTCTTTGGTCATCAGCTAGTCCTCCATCAAGTCGCCCCCGAAGACCATCCCGCCATGGCCACAAACCAAGTGGATGACCATGCAGTGCCTGCAGGTCACTTTGGCCCGATTCTAGAGTGGGACCAATTTGATGTACTGGCGAATCGTTTTAAGGAACACAACGTTGACTTTGTGATTGAGCCGTATCTTCGCTTCGAGGGCAAAAGGGGTGAGCAGGCAACGATGTTTGTGTGTGATCCAAGCAAAAACTACCTCGAATTCAAAGCGTTTCGAGATATCAATATGCTTTTTGCGACTGATTTGACGCTGGATTAGTGGCTTGCTCGAATCAGTGGGCTGATGCTCGCAATCGTTGTGGATAAAATACGTTGCCAAAGCAAGTTAAGAGAGGATGTGAGCACCCCCAGCGGACACGCTAGAAATTAACAGGTCAACTTCAGCCCCCTCGTGCCCAATAGACTGACGCAGGCGTTCACTGGCCAGCACCGCTTGGTCTTTGGTTTTAAACCAAGCAAAGACACTTGGCCCTGCACCAGACAGGCCACTGCCTAAGGCGCCGCAGCTGTCAGCCATCTGCTTAAATGCTCGGAATTGAGGAATCATGTGCTCACGCCTGGGCTCGATCAAATAGTCCTTAAGCCCCTGGCTGATGAGTGCGTAGTCGGTGGTGTAGAGACCAATGAGCAGTTGGGCGAGTGCGGCTTGCTGCGCCGTGATATCCGCTAGGGGAAAAGGGGGTTGTAGGCACTTTCTGGCGGTGGCTGTCTCAATACAGATTTTAGGGTGAAGAATCACTGCCGTTAACCCGGCTGGCGTGGGGAGTGCGATTAACTGGCTTGCTGTCGCAAGGGTCAAACCACCCAACAATTGAGGGCCGACGTTGTCACCCACTGCTGATGCGCTGGCAATCGACTCACCTGCCAGTGCAAACGGGTAGAGATCAGTTTGTTTCATGGGCTGGTTAAACAATGCATTGGTGGCCACCAAGGCAGCGGTGGCGCTGGCGGCAGACCCTCCCATGCCGGAGCCTAGCGGGATGCCTTTGTCTAGCGTTAAAAGCACATCAAAATCTGGCTTTGTTTCATCCAGCAACGCTTGGACAGCGCGGGTGGCTGTATTGAGTGAGGTTTCCACGGGTAAGTCAGTCACGACACCTGTGATCTTTTCGAGAAAAACACGAGCCTGTTTTTCCGCCTTGGGCACTTTGGTCGCGCACACGGTATCGCCCACACCATCGATACAATGACCGAGGAGATCAAATCCACAGCCCAAGTTCCCAACAGTCCCTGGTGAGTAAGCTTTGATCATGGCGCTAGCCAGATGAGGGCCATGAACAACATGATCCAGGTAGCCAGTGCCGCTGCCATAAAGCCTCGAATACCCAAAGATCGGAGCTCGGCGACGGAGACGGTGCTGGCCAACGCCGCCATGGCCATCGCAAAGCCCAGAAGACTGAGTTGATTAGCGACTGCCAGCGCGCCTAACCATAGCTCATTTGCCTCAGCAGGAAGCCACGTATCACCGGCGGTCCGCGCCATCGATAAGGCGATAAAGCCTAAGATGAACAGCGGAAAGGGGACGGCGTGAGAGGCGTCTTCACTCGAGCGGACCTCCAGTTTGTGATAAAGCACAACCAAGGCGGGAATCACCACCAGCATTGTGCTGTTACGGAGCAATTTGGCGACGGTGGCCACATCGAGGGTGTGATCGTTTGGCCACAATTGCTGGTGATAGACCGCAGCGGCGGTGACTTGGGCAGTGTCATGAATGACCGTGCCTAACGCCAGGCCGATCAACGTCGGATCCATTAATGTGTGCTGGAGGACGAGGGGGTAAACAATAATGGCAATCAACCCGAGAATGCCAATGGATGCGACGGCATAACACGTCTCTTCATGGTGAGCTTTGAGTGCCGGTGAGATAGCGGCAATGGCAGACGCACCACAGATCGATGTCCCAGCAGCCAGCAAAATGGTGAGCCTTGGAGAGACTTTAAATAACCGCCCGAGTAGCAAAACCACAAACAAACCAATCACGATCATGGTCAGCACCAGTGGAAGGGCTTGTGTGCCAGTACTGAGCAGATCAGCAAGACTCAGTCGCAGACCCACGAGGACAACGGAGGCTTTCAAGATCCAGCTTTTCGCCAGATCAATACCTGGTTTGAGACGGGCGCGACGACGGATAGGCTGACCGAGGACCAAGCCTGCGACAATCGCAATCAACATGGCGCTGATGGGCACAGGGGTCAGGGGCGGCGGTGCGTTTGTTAGGAGCCAAGCCATTCCTGTGGCCATGAGGGCGATGGCAAGGACAATCAGACATCCCGGCCAAATACTGGCGCTATCTTCTTCGAGTGATGTTGAGAACCAGCGCATAGGTTTGATGCTCATGTCATCTATAAAGTGTTAGCATCATAGCGGTTTTAGACTTGCCGTGCTTGGGCAGGTAGTGATGCCCAAAAATTGAACTAAAGGATGGAGATGAATGAACAAGTTATTGATTGGATTTGGGATAGGAATGGTGCTCGCTGCGAGTGTGGCCATGGCATCTGATCAGGCCTCTGAAATGAGCGATCCTTTCCTTTGGCTGGAAGCCGTGGAGGGAGATGAAGCACTGAATTGGGCGAGAGAACAGAACACTCGGTCCGAATCCTACTTGAAAGCCCATCCCCTTTTTGATGAGTTACAAACCAGAAATTTGGAAATCTTGACCTCCGATGAGCGTATTGCCTATCCAGCCTTGCGAGGCGGTGAGATATACAACTTTTGGCGCGATGCTGAGCATGTGCGCGGTATTTGGCGCAAAACAACCTTAGATGGCTATCGGGAAGATGATGATGCTTGGGACGTGTTGCTGGATGTTGACGCCCTGGCTGAAGCGGAGGATGAAAACTGGGTGTGGGCTGGCTCCAGTTGCCGTTATCCAGACTATGACCGATGCCTTATTGGCTTGTCGGTGGGTGGCGCCGATGCGGCAGTTCGTCGCGAGTTTGACTTAAAAACCCGTCAATTTGTTGAGGGAGGCTTTGAGATCCCTGAGTCAAAAAGCCGACTGGGTTGGCGTGATTTAGACTCGGTCTTCCTAGGCCCTGCCTTTGAAGCGAGCCAGATGACGGATTCGGGTTATCCGAGGCTTGTACAGATCTGGGAGCGGGGGACACCAATTGAATCTGCCAAGACCATTTTTGAGGGCGAACAAACAGATGTGGCGGTCTCCGGCATTCGAATCTGGGATGGGGATGTGCATCATGACCTAATTGTTCGTTCGCCAAGCTTTTTCACTCGACACTATTTTGTTTATCGCGATCATCAAATCGAGCGGATCGAAATTCCTGACGATGCCGATTTGGTGGGCTTGATCAATGGCCAAATGTTAGTAGAGCTGAAATCAGATTGGGAGCAAGCAGGGAAGACTTATCCGCAAGGTGCTTTAATCGCCGCACCCATGGAGGAATTCTTGAGCACTGACGTAGCGCCTGAGGTGATTTTCAAGCCCACGCAAAGAAGCTCCATTGCTCAAGTGGCCACGACCGATTCGGCAGTGATCGTGAACGTGCTGGATAACGTGGTGTCTCGATTCGAGAGACTCACGTATGAAAATGGAGACTGGACGCGTACGCCGTTGACAGCCCCGCCGCTGGGGTCACTTAGCATTGTGACCTCAGATGACCGAAGCGATCGGTTTTTCTTCAACTACACCGGCTTTTTGACACCCTCCTCGCTGTATGAGGCTGACGCTGCCACCAACACGCATACGAAAGTACGCTCTGAGCCCGCCTGGTTTGAAGCCGAAGGCATGGTGGTTAATCAATATGAGGCCACCTCAGCGGATGGTGAGCAGATCCCTTATTTCGTTGTGAAGCCAGCGACCTACACCAGTGAGGCCACTTACCCGACCTTGCTGTCTGCTTATGGTGGGTTCGAGATTTCAAGGACACCGTTCTATTCAGGGATCATTGGATCAAGCTGGCTAGACAGAGGCGGCGTCTTTGTTCTGGCTAACATCCGAGGCGGGGGAGAGTTTGGTCCGCGTTGGCACCAAGCAGCCTTGCAAGATAATCGTCAAAGAGCGTTTGATGACTTGATTGCGGTCTCTGAAGATTTGATTGCCCGAGGCATTACAGAGCCAGCGAAACTGGGTATTCAAGGGGGTTCCAATGGGGGACTGCTGGTCGGGGCTGTGATGGTGCAACGCCCCGATTTGTTCAATGCGGTGGTATGTCAAGTGCCTTTGCTGGATATGAAGCGTTTCCACAAATTGCTGGCGGGGGCCAGTTGGATGGCTGAGTACGGCAATCCCGATGATCCAGAAGATTGGGCATATATCAGTGAGTATTCGCCATACCAAAATGTATCGGCTGATGCGACCTATCCGAAAGCCTTTTTCACTACCTCAACGCGTGATGATCGGGTCCATCCGGGCCATGCGCGTAAAATGGTGGCGCGCATGATAGCGCAAGGCCATGATGTGCTTTACTACGAGAATATCGAGGGTGGCCATGGGGGAGCGGCTAATCTGAAGCAAAGCGCTTACTTAAATGCCCTAATACATACCTACCTCCACGACCGTCTGGCAGGTCAGGTGGCCGAATAAGCCCTTGACCATGGTCAAGGGAACCTTGACATGATTTTGAGGTCTACTTAGGTAAGTTGTTGACAGGTCTGGGGCGGGATTGGGCTAAGGCAGCCCGATCCCGCTACCCACGAGGCCACCAAGCGTCGGCTGGGGAGGCCCTTGAATTTGGGGATCAAGAGCCCAAACTCTATAGGCTAGGCCTTTCAGCCACGGGCTTTAGCGTGGTAAAATAGGGAAATCAAATGGTCCGACGCAATTTGGGCGGTTTGTTTTAAGGAGGCACTGCTAATGGGCACACATCTAGTACCAAGCCATCTTCTTGCGCCAGCAGGAACCGGTTCTTTGGATGCCTACATCCAAGAAGTTAACCGCATTCCAGTGCTGTCTGTGGAAGAAGAACAAGCTTTGGCACGACGTTTTCATAATGAAGATGATTTAGATGCGGCACGTTTAATGGTGATGTCGCATTTGAGGTTTGTGGTCCACGTGGCGCGTGGCTATGCTGGCTACGGTTTGCCATTGGGGGACTTGATACAAGAGGGCAACATTGGTCTGATGAAAGCAGTCAAGCGCTTTGATCCTGATCAGGGTGTACGCTTGGTCTCATTTGCGGTTCACTGGATCCGAGCAGAAATCCACGAGTTCATCCTAAAAAATTGGCGGATTGTCAAAGTCGCCACAACAAAAGCCCAGCGTAAGTTGTTCTTTAATCTGAGACGTCAGAAAAAACGCTTAGGTTGGCTGAATCAAGACGAAGTCAATCGCGTAGCACAAGATCTTGGTGTCAAACCAGAGGTCGTGACTGAAATGGAATCACGTCTGGCGGGTCAAGATGTCGGTTTTGATTTGACTTCGGATGATGATGAGTCATCGTATGTTGCTCCAGCAGCCTACTTAGAGGCCTTGACCGTCTCACCTGCTGAGGCGATCGAAGCTGAAGATTGGGAGCAGCATCACCACGACATGCTATTCAATGGCCTAGGTCAGCTCGACGACCGTGCGCGCGACATTATTCAAAGCCGTTGGCTCCTCGAGCCCAAAGCCACGCTCCAAGAGCTGGCAGATAAATATGATGTTTCAGCGGAGCGAATTCGTCAGTTAGAGGCCTCTGCTTTCAAGAAACTGCAAGCAGAACTGACGGCGTAACTAGCGCTGTATAAGTCGGGGTTCAGTCTCCAGACTGACCCCGAATTCTTTTTGCACTGCCCGCTGTATCATTTCCATTAATTCGACAAGCTCTTCGGCACGCCCGTGACCTTGGTTGATCAGCACAAGGGCGTGTGCTTCAGAGACACTGACCTGGCCGACAGACTGTCCCCGAAATCCGAGTTGATCAATCATCCACGCTGCACTCACTTTGTAGCTGATTGGGTGGTTTTCCTGTTTGCCCTCGATTGGCCATGCCGGCAGGCTGGGGTGGCTTTTCACTAAATCGCTGTGTTTGGCCTCATCGACGATTGGATTTTTAAAAAAGCTGCCCACATTGGCGACCTTCATCGGGTCAGGTAGGCGTTCGCGTCTGAGCGCAATGATTGTTTGCACCAATTGATCTGGACTCGGATTGTCGTCTAGCCCACGTGCTTTGAGCGCATTTTGAAGTGCAGGGTAGTGCAGTTGGGGCGAAAATTGAAGGCTCAAGCACAGATCCACCCTTAAGATAATCAGATGTTGGCCTTGGGGTTGTTTGAAAAGACTGTCTCGGTAGGCGAACTGACACGCGTTTGCTGATAGCGTGATCAGCCGGTGTTGCTGACTGTCCCAGGCAAGGATGCGCTCAACAAATGAGGCCAATTCGACGCCGTAGGCACCAATGTTTTGAATGGGTGCCGCCCCCACTGAACCCGGTATGAGGGCCAAGTTCTCTAGTCCATGCCAGCCCTGAGAGAGGCAGTGAAGTACAAATCCATGCCAAGACTCTCCAGCACCGACTTGCACATGAACTTGATCTTCGCGGACCTCATGGGTGATGCCCATGATCTCATTGATCAACACCGTGCCTGGCCAGTCGTCCAGAAATAGGGTGTTACTGCCTTGGCCAATCACCAACACAGGTTTTGGCAGTTCCGATATCAAGGTGAGATCATCAAGGCTTCCGAGTCTAAACAGATGTGCCGCCGTCGCAGGCAACCGAAATGTGGAGTGGCCGATGAGATCGGCATCACGCTCTAGGGCTGGGATGGCCATGCGTCAACACATTCTTTGATGAGGGAAGGGCCTTTGTAGATGAGCCCAGTGTAGATTTGGACCAGATTGGCCCCAAGGGCCGCTTTCCTCGCGGCATCGTTGCCCGAGACAATACCGCCTACGCCGATGATGGGAAAGGTTGGGCCCAGTCTATGACGGGCGATACGCAGGATCTCATTGGAGGCATCTTTTAAGGGCCCACCACTTAAGCCGCCAGGTTCATGGGCCATGGGATGGTCACGCACGGTGCTGTGATCAACTGTGGTGTTGGTCGCGATCAGCCCATCAATGCCTGAATCGCCGATCACGTCGAGTGCTTGGGCAACAGCATCATCGACCCAATCGGGTGCAATTTTAACCAACAAGGGACGATAATCACCATGCTGTTTGGTCAGGGCATTCCTCAGACTGACCAAATCGCTCAGGAGTTCTCTGAGTGGGCCTTGGTCTTGCAGGCGCCGAAGATTTTCAGTATTTGGGGATGAGATATTGATCGTGATGTAATCGCAATGGGGAAAGACTCTTTCAATACAGAACCGGTAGTCGGTGGCTGCATCATCAATAGGCGTGTCTTTTTGCTTGCCCACATTCGCACCCACAATGCCTCTATAGGTTCGAGCCTTCAGGCGGCTCACCAGATGATCCACGCCTTTGTTATTAAATCCCAGGCGATTGATGAGTGCATCATGCTCTGTCAATCGAAACATGCGGGGCGATGGATTGCCGGGCTGGGGTTTTGGGGTGACCGTGCCCACTTCAATAAAACCAAAGCCTAGCGCACCGAGCGCGTCTAGGTAATCTCCATTCTTGTCTAGACCAGCCGCCAGTCCCACTGGGTTTGAAAAAGACAAGCCCAAGCACTTGATAGTTCTCTGGGCTGGCATCGGGTAGAGATGCCCAAGGATACCCAGACGATGCGCCATTGAGAGACTCGACATGGCCAGATCATGTGCCTTTTCAGGCTCAAGCCGGAACAACCCATGTCTGAGCCAATCGTACATTAAAACTCGAATTTGATGCCTTGGGCGAGCGGCAATTCACGGGAGTAGTTAATGGTATTGGTTTGGCGACGCATATACGCTTGCCAAGCATCCGATCCTGACTCTCTGCCTCCGCCTGTTTCTTTTTCCCCACCAAAAGCACCACCAATTTCCGCGCCTGAGGTGCCGATATTGACATTGGCAATGCCGCAATCAGAGCCCAAGTGGGATAGGAAGTACTCGGCGTTTCGAAGATCAGTTGTAAAAATAGCAGACGATAATCCTTGTCGGACATTGTTATGCATTGCCATGGCTTCATCAAGCGAGCGATAAGTCATGACATAGAGAATAGGTGCAAAGGTCTCTTCTTGAACAATGTCCCAGTCATTCTCAGCTTTGATGATGGTTGGCTTGACATAAAAGCCGGGGCCATCCATCGCTTCACCGCCGCATAACACCTCGCCCCCAAGTGCTTTGGCACGTTCGATGGCAGCCAAAAAACGATCGCGCGCTGCTTGATCTGTGAGTGGACCCATCAGCGTGGACGGATCTAATGGATCACCGATTCTGACTTGGCCATAGGCATTGACCAGTTTCTCAGCGACCGAGGCCATCAAATTTTCATGAACAAACAGACGACGGGTAGTGGTACAACGCTGACCGGCAGTGCCAACCGCACCAAAAACCACTGCGGGAATAGCGAGTTCTAGATCGGCTGTCTCATCGATAATGATGGCGTTGTTGCCACCCAACTCCAATAGACTCTTGCCCATGCGTTTGGCCACTTTTTGACTGACCTCGCGCCCGATCGCCGTTGATCCAGTAAACGAAATAAGGGCGACACGCTCATCATTGATAAAGCGCTCGGACAAGTCATGACCTGGTTCCATGAACGAGGTGAAAATGGGCGGAAGTTCGGCATCAGCCAAAGCGCTATTGACGATGTTTTGGACCGCTAAGCAGCACAGCACACCTTTAGGGCTGGGTTTCCAGATAGTTGCGTTGCCACAGATGGCAGAGAGCAGTGCATTCCATGCCCAAACAGCCACCGGGAAATTGAAGGCAGTGATGACGCCCACAACGCCGAGCGGATGCCACTGCTCATACATTCGGTGGCCAGGGCGCTCAGAGTGCATGGTCTTTCCAAATAGCATTCGAGACTGACCAAGTGCCAGGTCACCAATATCAATCATCTCCTGGACTTCACCATCACCCTCGGCTTTGATTTTGCCCATCTCCATGGCCACCAGTGAACCAAGCGCATCTTTGTGCTCGCGCAAGGCCTCAGTCACAAGACGGACAGCGTGACCGCGTTCGGGTGCTGGCACTTGTCTCCAAGCCAAAGCAGCCGCTTGAGCAACCTCAATCACCCGCTCATAGTCGGCCTCACTGGCGCCAGCGACACTTGCAATCACCTCACCTGAGGCTGGGTTGACCGATTGAATAAGCCTGTCATGATGCACGTCAGACCACTGATTTGGCCCAAAGCATGCACCGGGGTTGACGGGTTGAATGCCGAGAGCATCCAGGATGGCCTGCGTGTTGGCTTGGCTTGGCTTGTTCATAGTGAGGTGTCCTTCAGCGATCTAATTTAGATAAGAATATCCCCATTATCGCATGCCATTGAGGCACTTATGGGCTGACATGCTATGCTCGGAATAGGCTATTGGCTCCCAAATTAAGAGGGACAATAAGGTTTGTGAGTGAAACTTATTCGACGCTAGGCTGTCTAGGACATTAGCCGAGCGTCAATCATGGAGCAAGGATGGCCCTGATGGGCGAGCGGGAAGTGGACCAACTGCTGGTAGAACGGGTGCAAAAGGGCGACAAGTCCGCCTTTGATGTGCTTGTAAAAAAGTACCAGCATAAGATTATCAGCCTGATCTTGAGGTACGTATCAGATCATGCTGAGGCAATGGACGTGGCTCAAGAGGCCTTTATTAAAGCGTATAACGCTTTAGGCAGGTTTCGAGGAGACAGTGCTTTTTACACATGGATGTATCGAATTGCTATTAATACCGCCAAAAACCACTTGGTCGCTCAAGGCCGCCGGCCTCCCTTGTCGGATGTGGATGCCAGCGAGGCCGAGCAGTTTGGCTTGGACTCGCGACTCAAAGAGACAGATTCCCCCGAGCATGAGCTGCTACGTGAAGAGATCCAGCAGACGATCCATGATGCCATCGAAGCATTGCCCGATGACCTCAAAACGGCGATCACATTAAGAGAGCTTGAGGGCATGAGCTACGAGGACATTGCACAAGCCATGGACTGTCCGATTGGGACAGTCCGCTCCCGAATTTTTAGAGCCCGCGAAGCCATCGACGAGCGGCTTCGACCACTATTGGGCGCCACACAATAACCGCTATGAATGAGGCCTGAACGGAATGGACCGATCAAACCAACACCTAGACGAAGAATTGTCAGCTTGTATGGATGGCGAGTTGGAGCGCTCTAGGCGCCAATTTGTCCTCAAGCGCTTGACTCAGGACCCAGAGGCTTTAGAGCGTTGGTCACGGTTTCATTTAATGAGGTCGGTAGTGCGGCAAGAGGCTTTCGGTTTTGAGGATTTGTCAAAACGGGTCTCCAGAGCCATTGAACAAGGAGAAATGGCAGAGATGCGCGTGGCGCATTCAAGGTGGCTCAAGCCGGTGGCAGGCGGTCTGATTGCGGCCAGTGTGGCCGTGGTGGCCTTGATCGGGATGAAC
>JALQZL010000035.1:0-8749 GCA_023258355.1 Wenzhouxiangellaceae bacterium
GGTAAGTGTGTGATCCGCGATAGCAAGTCTGGTGAGAAAGTGACTCATTTGCCTTTGGATCGGCCACGCTCTAAGTCCTAAGCCTGCCTGTTTTTCGAGGGGTCTGGAGACTAATCGTCTCCTGTGCTATCTTCATCATTGGTTAGCGCTCCCAATGAGGTGTTCACTTGTCAACCACACATCGAGGAACCCATCAAGTCATCCTCACCAGTTTGGTCATCCTGGCTTTGTGCCTCCCGCTGAGTGCGCAAGCGCAACGGATTGATGGCGCGCCTCAAGACACATTTTGGCAAGCACTAAAAACCCACTGCGGTCTCGCCTATGGCGGTGAGATGGCCGTGTACGACGAGGTGGCTGATGCCGCTTGGGTGGGTCAGCCTATGACTATTTATTTTATTCATTGTGCTGAGACGCAGATCCACATCGGACTCAATGTGGGTGAGAACCGTTCCCGAACTTGGGTGATCGAGCGCCACCCCGAGCATCTGTCTTTAAAGCACATTCATCGCCATGAAGATGGTGTTGAAGATACGGTTAGTTGGTATGGTGGGATGACGCAGGACCCCGGTCGAGCGCACCGCCAAGCCTTTGCCGTCGATGCTTATTCTCAGGCACTGTTCTATGCCCAAGGCCTTGAGCCATCGGTCAACAACATCTGGTACATGGAGCTGGTCAATGGTGCCTCCTTGACCTATGGCCTCACGCGACCAAATCGTCACTTTCAAGCCACTTTTGATTTAACCCAACCCATTGACACACCACCAGCCCCTTGGGGAGCGAGTTATCCATGATTGAAAATAGCCCAAATTCTCAACGCAGCTGGCTCGAGTCAGCACTTGGCGCAATCGAGCGTATTGGCAATCGGTTGCCGGATCCCGCGGTCTTATTTTTTATTTTGCTCATTGTGACTTGGATTTTGTCTTGGGCAATATCAGGTATTGAGTTCGGCGCAATTCATCCACAGACTGGTGAGCCAATTCAAGTAATCAATCAACTCTCGGGGCCAGCGATGGCAGAGTTTCTATCCGGGATGGTTCGAACGTTTGTGCTTTTTGCGCCTCTTGGCGTGGTGTTGGTGGCCATGTTGGGTGTGGGGGTTGCCGAGCATACGGGCTTTATTAACGCGGCCTTGCGCAAGATTTTGGCTGTTCAGTTTTTCGGAATAAGCTCCAAAGTCTTTCTAGCGCCTTTGGTGGTGTTTGTTGGTGTGGTGAGTTCAACGGCGGTTGACGCCGGTTATGTGGTGGTTATTCCGCTGGGGGCCGTGATGTTTTACGCTGCTGGCCGCCATCCATTGGCTGGAATTGCAGCAGCATTTTCAGGTGTGTCAGGTGGGTTTAGTGCGAATTTCATTCCCTCCGCCTTGGATCCGATGCTCGCAGCCATCACCCAAGAGGCAGCGCAAGTGATAGAGCCTGGATTGATGGTGAACCCGCTGTCTAACTGGTTCTTTATGTCAGCATCATGTTTGGTGGTTGTCTTAGCCGGTTGGTGGCTGACAGATCGGGTCATCGAGCCTCGACTACAAAAAGAAACGCCCATTGATGCCGACACGTCTGATCTGCCGAAAATGGAGCCGCTGCAGGCAAACGAATTGTCTGCTCTGCGTTGGGCAGCAGCCTCGATTGTGATCTTGGCTGCTGTGTTGACAGCCATTGCGCTGCCCGAGTCTTCACCCTTAAGAGACAGTCAGGGTCAGTTAGGGTCGTTCAGCTCTCCAATGATGCTTTCTATCGTTCCGTTTATTTTAATTTTCTTCATGATTCCAGGGATGGTGTATGGCTACAAGGCCAACACGATCAAGACGCACAGAGATGTCATTGAAGGCATGTCCAAATCAATGTCCTCGATGGGTTACTACATTGTGATGGCCTTTTTTGCTGCTCAATTTATCGCCGCCTTTGGACAATCGAATATCGGTCTATTGCTTGCAATGAATGGGGCCAGTCTCCTTGAGGCCATGGCGTTGCCTGCGCAGCTGACGATTGTGGGTATTTTAATTCTGACAGTCTTTGTTAATTTGTTTGTTGGCTCAGCCTCAGCCAAATGGTTGATCATTGCACCGATTTTCGTGCCGATGTTGATGCAGCTAGGCATCTCTCCTGAATTGACTCAGGCGGCCTATCGGATCGGCGACTCATCGTCCAACATTATCACGCCACTGTTGCCCTATTTCCCTTTGGTTGTGGTGTTCTGTAAACGCTATTACACAGGCGCTGGTATCGGCACTTTGATTTCTCTCATGCTGCCTTACTCTGTCATGTTATTCGTGATCTGGACGGCGTTTTTGATGGTGTTTTGGGCTTTGGGATTGCCATTGGGGCTGCAAGCTGGCTACTCGTATCCACCCATCCCTTGATCCGCGTGCTTAATTAGCCTTCGAGGCCGTCTCGGGCGCCAACCAGTCGGCTGGATCGACGGGTTCGCTCCCTTGCCGCATCTCAAAGTAAATGCCCGATAGGTTGGTGTAACCTGCGGTGGTGGGCTGGCCCGCCAGGCCAATTTGTTCTCCCTCGCGGACCCAATCCCCAACCTCAAAAAACAGGGCATCGTTGTGGCCATAGAGGCTCAGGATATCGTCCTGATGATCAATGATGGTCAACAAGCCATACCCGCGAAGCCAGTTGGCATAAATGACACGACCCGTGCCAATCGCCCGCACAGGCGCTTGCTTGGCTGTTTCAATCAACCACCCTCGCCATTGCGCAGACCCCTCACGCAATTGGCCATAGCGTTTCACTGGGACGCCGGCAACAGGCATTGCCAATTGGCCTTGTTTCTCGACAACCCTGGCGAAGGTGGCATCATCTGGGATATTGACCTGAGGGATCGTCGCAGTCGCTAGGATTTTAGCCAAGCGTGCTTCATCGGCCTGCAATTGCGCGAGCTGGACTTCTTTGTCTTCGATGCGGACAGCCAGCTCAGTTAGAATCTCAGCCCGTGATTGCCGCAAATCATTCAGAGCGCTAAGTTCCACTGTTCTCTCAGCGAGCAGCATTTCCTCGCGCTCAATGGTTTTTTGGATCTCGGTTTGCGTTCGCCTGATTTCAGCCAAATCGTCTCGAATTTGATTCATCAATTGCCAGTGAGCATTGGCGAACACCTTGTGATAGGCCATGATCCTACCAAGACGACTCAACTCCGTTGAGCCAAGCAATACCTGGAGCCCAGCATAAGGCTTGACTGAATAGCCGCGCACCAAGACGGTTGAGAGCATCGACATGGTCTCGTTTAGTCGCGTATTCAGGCCGACCACGTTGGCATCCAATTGGGCCAACTCATCTGTGGATTGTCTAATGGCGGCTTCATTGCTCGCCAGTCTTTTTTGAACCTGACTAATCAATTGCTCAGTTTTGGCTAACTCAGCGAGTGTGCCATCACGCACAAGAAGTTCAGACTCAAGTTGTGTTTGCACCTCATCGATCTGTTCACGCAGCGCCTCAATGTCTTGCGTGGCGCCCAAGCAGGGCAGGAGTAATCCAACACAAGCACAAGAGAACAAGATTGAAGTTGGCCATGAAGAATTGGACATTGTCAAAGCTTGCGGGACTATTGGGTATCAGTCAAAAGTGGCTGACCAGTCATCTCCGGTGGCACATCAATCGCTAACAGTGTCAAAATCGTGGGTGCAATGTCTCGAAGAGAGCCTTGGGGTGTCAGACTCAACGGTCGTGGCCCTGCATAGATAAAGGGGACGGTATTGGTGGTGTGCGCTGTATGAGGCTGTTGCGTGTTTGGGTCGAGCATCTGCTCAGCATTTCCGTGATCTGCCGTGATCAACAGATCAGCACCAACCTCGGCTGATGCCTGAAGCACCTGACCCAAGACCGCATCCACAGATTCAACGGCACGCTGGGCGGCAAGCATATCTCCTGTGTGTCCAACCATATCTGGATTAGCCAGGTTGGTGATGATGAGATCATGACGCCGTTGCTGAATATCCTGTGTCAGCACCTTGCCGACCTCAGCAGCGCTCATCTCGGGCGCTAAATCATAGGTTGCGACTTTTGGGGAAGGAACAAGGACTCGGTCCTCGCCAGTGAAGGGGGCTTCTTTGCCTCCATTGAAAAAATAGGTGACATGCGCATATTTCTCCGTTTCTGCCAAACGAAGCTGATTGAGCCCGGCACGGGAGACCACTTCACCGAGTCCATTGGCGAGCGATTGCGGGGGAAAGGCGACGATGCCATCAATGTCATCTGCGTATTGGGTCATCGTGACCAATAAGGCCAGTTGTTTCGTTTCGCCACCGCAGTCGCGGCTGAAGCCATTGAATGTCTGATTGATCAGCGCATGACTCAATTGGCGAGCGCGGTCAGATCGAAAATTAATAAAGATTCCCACATCATTTGACTGAAAAGGGCAACCAGACCCGATCACGGTGGGTGAAATGAACTCATCATCCTCGCCTCGCTCATAGGCCGCTTCGACCGCCGCCATGGCAGAGGTAGCCTGGTAGCTCGCCTGACCGCATGCGATCGCTTGCCAAGCCTCGCCAGTCCGCTCCCAACGTTGATCTCGGTCCATTGCAAAGTAGCGACCACTCACGCTGGCGATCGTGACACGGGGGTTGTCTTGATAGGGCATGAGCCGCTCGATGGAGGACAATGCCGAACGAGGAGCCACATCTCTGCCATCGGTAAAGAGATGAACTGCGATGTGGCTCACATCGACAGAGAGTGCCAAGTCCAATGTGGCAAGGAAGTGATCTTCGTGGCTATGCACGCCCCCATTGGACAGCAGACCAAACAGGTGGAGTGTCGATTGGCTCTCATTGGCTTTATTCATGGCCTGGATGAGCGCCTGGTTTTTCTGGAAGTCACCATCGGCGATGGCTTTGGTGATCCGAGTGAGGTCTTGATAGACCACACGGCCTGCACCGATATTCATATGGCCAACCTCAGAGTTACCCATTTGACCTTCTGGCAGCCCGACGGCCAGTCCATGGGTGGTCAATTGTGCGACAGGGTGGGTCGCCACCAAGGCATCCCAGTGGGGCGTGTTCGCACAGGAAATGGCATTGTCTGGCGCAGGCTCTCTTTGGCCCCAGCCATCTAAGATTAGCAACACAACAGGTTTTTTTGACGACATCCCCGAAGCCTCCAGATGAACCAGCTCAATTATCACACATTGGCCGAGTGAATTAGCCGCAGTGCTGGCATCATCAGCACGAATGACCGATAATAGACGGCTGATGACGAGGACGTGGCGAACATCATGGATCTGATGATCGATTTCTTCAAAGACAATCTGCTGCTTAGTGGGCTGTGGTTGGCTGTGCTAGTGGCTTGGTTGAGTTGGGAGGTGGCTAGACTTGGTCGCAAGTGGCAAGAACTTGACACAATCCAAGCGGTCCAGTTTATTAACCGAGAGGATCCTTTAATCATCGATGTCTCCAACAGCACAGACTTCAGCAAAGGCCACATCTCTGGCGCTGTTCATTTGCCACCGTCTAAATTAGAGTCGGGTAATCAGCAGCTAGTCAAAGAGCGCGAGCGACCGGTATTGGTGTATTGCAGGAGTGGTCAGGTGTCTCCTCAGATGGCTAATCGACTGGTGAAGTTGGGCTTTGAGAACGTGAAGATGTTGACAGGGGGATTGGCTCAATGGGAAAGCGACAAACAGCCCGTGAGTCGAGAAAAAAAGCCGATCTCTAAGAAAAGAGAAAAATTGAAAGAAAATAAATCCAAGTAAAATCAAATACCTATACGGAAAATAAAGAATATGTCTGAAGAAAATCAAGCAGCTCCCCAAGGTAATTCAGCCGAAGGCCCACAAATGTCTTTGCAACACATCTTTTTGAAAGATGCGTCGTATGAGGCGAAATCTCCCCACGAATTGGACGGAGCAACCGGCCAGCCTGATGTCAATTTGAATTTAGCTCAGCGGACGACGGATATGGGCCAAGGCCGCTGGGAGGTGATTCTCACGGTAACAGTCACCGCCAAGGAAGGCGAGAAGACTGTCTTTGTGTGTGAGGTTCAATACGGCGGCATCTTCCAATTTTCAAATTTCACAGAAGAGCAGATGCCCTATGCGATCAATGTGCTCTGTCCAAACGTGCTGTATCCCTATAATCGAGCCAAAATCGCTGATTTGGTTTCTGCAGGCGGGTTCTTGCTGCCGCCGATGCAGCCAATCAACTTTGAGAGTGTCTTCAGACAGCGGATTGCCGACGCGAAAGCGCAAGGTGAAGCGGCGCAAAGCCCATCGTAATGAGTGAGCGTCATTCGGCGCAAATCGCCGTTTTAGGTGCGGGGTCTTGGGGCTCTGCACTGGCCTTGCAGTTGGCTCGGGTTGGCCACCAGATCAAGCTTTGGACGCATATGACTTCTCACGCAGAGCATATGCGAGCCACCGGTGGCAATCCTGAGTATTTGCCTGATATTACCTTTCCTGCTGACATTGCGATTTACGATGATTTGGCGGCGGCATTGTCTGATGCTGATCATGTATTGATCGTGACACCCTCCCATGCTTTCTCTGAAACACTCGAACGGGCCAAACCACAGCTGTCTTCGATGTCAGGGCTTGCCTGGGCGTCAAAAGGGTTTGAGCCAGGGACAGGGCGTTTTCTTCACGAGGTGGCGGTACAGCAATTGGGCGATCAGGTGCCGCTGGCCTTAGTCAGTGGGCCTTCCTTCGCAAAGGAAGTGGCTCTGGGCATGCCTACCGCCGTGACAGTGGCCTCTAATCAGCCGGCATTCGGTGCCCTGTGGGCTAATCTTCTCCATGGAGAGTCTTTCAGAGCCTACTACAGCGATGACCTGATTGGCGCCGAACTCGGCGGCGCACTTAAAAACGTCATTGCCGTCGCTTGTGGCGTTGCCGATGGCTTGAACCTGGGGCTTAACACGCGTGCCGCGCTGATTACGAGGGGCTTGGCCGAGATGATTCGATTGGGTGAGGCGCTCGGCGCTGACCAGCGGACGTTGGTCGGTTTGGCGGGTGTGGGTGATCTGGTGCTAACGTGTACCGGAGATCTGTCTCGCAATAGACGGTTTGGGTTATCGTTGGGTCGAGGAAAGTCAGTGAATGAAGCGCTTGAAGCCATTGATCAAGTGGTCGAGGGGGTGAAGACAACTGAGGAGGCCATGAGGTTGGCCAAGCGCCACGGGGTTGAGATGCCGATAACCGAGCAAGTTTGGGCAGTCATTTTTGAGGGGCGCTCGCCGATTGAGGCCGTCAAAACTTTGATGCAAAGAGAGCTCAAACCAGAGTCTGTGTAAAATTTTAAAAAGTTCGTTGAAATTTCTTGATTCTTTAATTCGTTGTCGATAGAGTATCTGGGTGGCACAAGATATTGTGTCGCTCCAATGGTACAAACACAACAGGTTGTGAATATCGCCATGCATAACCTGTGGATAAAATCAGTGACACCAACGAGATCAAGAGGTTAGCTAATGGGCGTTTCAGCAGAGGCACTATCCGCAGCGCTCCCAGAGATTGATTTCCAAGAAGCATCTTTGGATATCTGGGATAAGAAATATCGGCTTAAGTCGAAAACAGCAGAGGTCATTGATGGTGACATTGACGCGACCTATCAGCGGGTAGCCCGTGCTTTGGCTGATGTAGAAGAGACAGAAGCGCTAAAAGAGCAGTGGTTTAATGAATTCCTTTGGGCGCTGAGAAGAGGCGCTATCCCCGCAGGCCGAATCACCTCAAATGCTGGCGCGAGGGAACACAAGCCGGCCACCTCGACCATTAACTGCACGGTCTCTGGGACCATTGGCGATTCAATGCACGACATCCTAGACAAAGTGCATGAAGCAGGCCTCACGCTGAAAGCAGGTTGTGGGATTGGCTATGAGTTTTCCACATTAAGACCGAAAGGCGCTTATGTCTCTGGTGCTGGTGCCTACACCTCAGGTCCTTTGTCGTTCATGGATATCTACGACCGGATGTGCTTCACCGTGTCTTCAGCGGGGGGTCGTCGGGGCGCCCAGATGGCGACCTTTGATGTGTCACATCCCGATGTGATGGAGTTCATTCGTGCGAAACGGGAAAATGGGGTGTTGCGCCAATTTAATTGCTCGCTACTGATCACTGATGACTTTATTGAAGCAGTGAAGGCTGAAGCGGAATGGCCTTTGGTGTTCCCTGTGCTAGAAAAAGAGTCGGCTGAAGTGGACATTCATGATGCTGAGCAGGTGATGTGGAGAGACTGGCCTACCAAAGAAGGTTATGTGTGTAATGACGAAGGTTTGGTGGCCTGCAAGATCTATTCAAAAGTGCCAGCGAAACGGCTTTGGAACATGATCATGTCATCAACCTATGATTTCGCCGAGCCTGGATTTGTGTTGGTTGATCGGATCAACGAGCAAAACAACAATTGGTGGTGTGAAAATATTCGCGCCACAAACCCCTGCGGCGAGCAACCACTGCCACCTTATGGTGCTTGTCTTCTTGGGTCTGTGAACTTGACGCGGTTCGTGGAGAATCCGTTCACGCCAGAGGCGAAATTTAACTGGGAAGATTACCAAAAGACAGTCCGTATTTTTACTCGGATGCTCGATAACGTTGTGGAGGTGAACGGCTTGCCGTTGGGACGTCAGCGGGCTGAGATTGAATATAAACGTCGGCATGGCATGGGTTTCTTGGGCCTGGGTTCAGCCATGACCATGCTGGGCATGAAGTACGGACAAGCCGATTCGCTTGAGTTCACCGAGAAAGTGGCTCAGGAGATGGCCATCACAGGCTGGCAAACCGCTTTAGAGCTGGGCACGGAGAAAGGGCCAGCACCCATCAT
>JALQZL010000035.1:8759-12758 GCA_023258355.1 Wenzhouxiangellaceae bacterium
AGTGACTTCAGAAATGCTCAGACAGCGTCCAGAGATGAAAAAAGACGGTTACAAGCTGGGCGACAAAGTTCTTGGGCGGGTTTTGCATGCGAAATACAGCCGGTATATGAGAAAGGTAGCCGAAGTGGCACCGGATTTGGTGGAAGAACTGAGCAAGGTAGGTGCGCGATTCACCCACCACACCTCAATTGCGCCGACTGGAACCATTTCTTTGTCATTGGCTAACAATGCATCGAATGGTATTGAGCCAAGCTTTGCGCATCATTACAACCGTAACGTCATCAGAGAAGGCCGGAAGAGCAAAGAGAAAGTGAGTGTCTTTTCTTATGAGCTTTTGGCTTACCGCGCTCTGGTCAATCCCAAAGCCATGCCTTATTCAGAGGATCCAGAAGAGCAGTTGCCTGAGTACTTCATGACAGCCGAGAGCATCACCCCCAAAGAGCACGTCTCGGTACAGGCGGCGGCTCAGAAATGGATCGACTCATCCATCTCCAAAACAGCCAACGTGCCGACGGATTATCCCTATGAAGACTTTAAGGACATCTATCTTTTTGCATGGGAGCAGGGTCTGAAAGGCTGTACAACATTCCGTTTCAATCCAGAAGCTTTCCAAGGCGTTTTGGTGACTGACAAGGATCTGGAATCAACGACCTATCAGTTTGAATTGGAAGACGGAAGCCGTGTGGAGCTGAAGGGACACGAGGAAGTTGAATACGATGGTGAAACACACACCGCAGCAAACTTATTTGATGCCTTGAAAGAAGGGTATTACGGTAAGTTTTAAAATTATCCTGGAGCAGTTTTAAATGGCAATAAAAATTGATAAGAAAATCGTTGGTTACAATGTCGGTGCCAAGGATAATGCGGTGAAACCAGCAGAGCAGGGCGACGTCGCTGATGTGCCTCAGAAAGCCGAAATCATTCGCATGCACGAAAAACTTGAGCGTCCTGAGGGGATGGAGTGCCTCGAGGGTGCGACCTATAAAATCAGAACTCCGCTCGATGACCATGCGCTTTACGTGACCATCAATGACATTATCCTGAATCCGGGCACCGAACATGAGCAACGTCGTCCATTCGAGATTTTTATCAACTCGAAAAACATGGACCATTTTCAATGGATCGTTGCATTGACGCGCGTGATGTCAGCAGTATTCCGTAAGGGCGGTGACGTGACTTTCTTATCAGAAGAGCTCCAAGCGGTTTTCGATCCTAAGGGCGGCTATTTCAAGCCAGGTGGCCGCTTCGTTCCATCGATTGTTGCCGATATCGGAGCGGTCGTTGAGCACCATTTGCGGCGGATCGGTTTGCTCGAACCTGATGAACTAAGTGAGCAGCAAATGTTGATGTTGGAGCAGAAACGGGCTGAGGTAGAGGCCAGAGAAAAAGCGGCATCGGAAAAAAAAACAACCGATGACGCCGATTCGGTGGAAGCTTCCTTTCCACCCAGCGCGACGTTGTGCGGTAAGTGCAATACGAAGGCGATGGTTCTTTTGGATGGATGTCAGACCTGTCTGTCCTGCGGCTACTCCAAATGTGGCTAGCGGATTGAAGTCAACTAGTGCCGAGTCAAGTTTCGGTAGTGAATCGGTAACTGGTATCGCTTCAATCGTAATTGCGCAATAAGCTGTTGCGCATCATCGATATGTAGCGTGTTAACCAAAACCTCACCATTTCTAAACTGGCACTTTGCAGGAATGTTGGTTGCCTGAATCTCGCTTATCAGAAAATGACCCCATTCCCGACTAATACCACGTTCAATCCCTAGCCGAAGCGACAATGCTTGGCCGTGGTGGGTGGGCTGTTTGACGCTCAGGAAAGCCAAGTGGACCAGCTCGCGTCGTAGTGTCACGCAAAGCTCGCGCAACATTTGCTCCAGTTGCAGTCTTGAATCTGCGGTCAGAAGAATAGAATTTGCCTTTAGATGGTAGGCGGCCTTGGTGCCCCGCCAGTCGTAGCGCTCTTTTACCACTTCATTTGCCGCATCAACAGCGGCTTTGATACACCCCATATGTGGCTCACAAAAAATGTCAAAACTAGCCATCTACTACCCCCTGTAAACAATAAATGTTTGTCTACGCTACAGTAGTTATGACATGATGTCTAGCGTGGTTATCAATTGTTGACAGTATTTTTAAAGGAATTGTATATGCAGTTTCGCCCCTTCTTGTTAGGCCACAGTATCACTCTGAGTTTGTTGCTTTTTATGGGTGTCGCAATGGCTCGGCCGATTACCCATGAAGATGTTTGGCTTATGCCAAGGGTGGGAAATCCGGTGATTAGCCCAGATGGAAAGAGCGCCATTGTCAGTGTGACTTTCCCTGCATATGATCGATCTGAGCAAAGCAGTGATCTTTGGTTAATCAGTTTGGGTGAGGATGTCATGGAGCCGCGCCAAATTACCTTCACGGCAGGAGGTGAGTCTCAGGTAGTATGGGCGCCTGATAACAGCCAAATCGCCTTCAGGGCACGCAGGGAGGGCGATGAGGCAGCACAAATCTATATCTTGCCCTTGGCCACAGGGGGTGAAGCGAGGCGGGTGACCTCTCATCCCAATGGTGCGGCAGAACCAGCGTTTTCACCAGACGGCTCGAAGCTGGCTTTTGTCTCGCAGATCAATCCTCAGGCAGCCAATGATGGAGACATTCCATTGGAGGGGGTCAACGTCCGAACCTATACAGGGTTTCCAATCCGTAACTGGAACCGCTGGCTAGATGGGAAACACCCACGGTTGTTTGTACAAACCCTGGGGCAGGGTGACGTTGTTGATGTGATCGGCGACTCAGCGCTTGTCAGGCAAGTGGGATTTGCAGGGTCGCGGAGCAGTTCAGGGGCTCGTCTCAGTCCAGTATGGACACCTGATGGAGAGGCCATAGTCTTTTCTGCCAGTGACAACAGGCATCGCTATGCTTTTGATTTCACGGATCAAGATTTGTGGATGGTCTCTGCTGAGGGGGGCGAGCCAGTCCGACTAACCGGTGATGCTGAGCTGGCAGGGGATGACAGTTTTTCAGATCACTCATTTACGCCCGATGGTCGTTTCTTGGTGTCGACCATGCGAGCACGAACCGATCGTGTCTACAACACTTCACAGTTAACGGTCTGGTCTTGGCCAGATGCTGAGCTTGTTAACACCCTGACATTGCCTGCCAGAAGGAGTATGGGGGGGTATGTGCTCACGTCTGATGAGCGGGTCTACATCTTGGGTCAAGATGCCAGTCAGATCAAGATTTATGATGCACACCTGCTCAACGACGCGGTGGCTGCTCAAAGTATGGATGTGGCGTACGGCATGTACTCAGGTCTGCAGGCGGCACAAGTGGATGGAGAAACGCGCCTAATCGCGGCTTTCCAAGCTGCTCATCAGCCCGCAGAGATTGTGAGTATTTATTTGGACGAGGGCAGTCACAGTCCATTGACCACATTTACTGCCGCAGCGGTGGCTGACCTAGACCTACCACCCGTGGAGCACTTTTGGTTCGACAACAGCGAGGGGATGACAATTCACAGCCTGTTAGTGAAGCCCGCAAACTTTGATCCCAAGAAGCGTTATCCAGTGGTGGCTTTGATGCACGGTGGTCCGCATTCTATGTGGAGAGACTATTTCTTTATTCGTTGGAATTATCACCTACTGGCTCGAGAGGACTTTGTCCTGATTCTGACGAATTACCGGGGATCAACAGGATTTGGAGAAAGCTTTGCCCAAGCCATCCAGGGCGATCCGCTCAGAGGGCCGGCGAATGATATTAATGAGGCAGTGGATGTCGCTATTGAGCGATACCCCTTTATTGATGGCGCAAGGCAGTGTGCGGGAGGCGCCAGTTATGGTGGCCATTTGGCCAACTGGATGCAGTCCTCAACAGACCGGTATCGTTGTTTGATCTCTCACGCAGGCTTGGTGAATCTAGCCACACAATGGGGCACCAGCGATGCTGTCTATCATCGAGAAGCCAATCTCGGTGGTCCACCATGGAAGATTCCAGAGGTGTGGGCAGAGCA
>JALQZL010000036.1 GCA_023258355.1 Wenzhouxiangellaceae bacterium
CACTGTGATCGATCTATCAGGGCATCACATCTACCCAGGCTTTGTACATCCAGCAACGCAACTGGGGCTGACGGAGATCAGCTCTGTGGCCGGCACCATCGATACCACAGAGATGGGAAACATCAATGCGGCTTTGAATGTGGAAGTCGCGGTGAATCACGATTCTCAACTGCTGCCAGCCACAATCGCTGGGGGTGTTTTGACTGCGCACATCATTCCTGGAGGAGGCTTAATTCAAGGCCACTCTGCGGTCATGAATCTCGATGGCTGGAGTTGGGAAGAAATGGTCATTCGCTCAGAGACCGGAATGCATATCGCTTTCCCTCAAGGTGCAGTGGATGACGAGGACAATGAGGACCTTCAAACCATCAATCGCGTGTTAGCAGCCGCCAGGCACTGGCACCAAGCCAAAGCCGCCGCCAGCGACGGTCGATTGGTGGCACCACAGCGTAACGACCAACTCGAAGCGCTGGGCCCTGTGCTCAATGGTGATGTTCCCCTCATGCTCCATGCCAATCGGTACGATGCCATGGAAGCAGCGCTTGATTGGGCTGAAGACCAAGGCTTTGAAAACATTGTATTGGTGGCAACCCCTGATGCACAACATATCGCTGATCGCTTGGCACGAGACGGCATACCGGTCATTATGAAAAACGTCTACGCACTGCCAATGCGACGCGATGATGCCTATGACGCCAGTTTTGTGGCACCAGCCAAGCTCGCCGCAGCTGGGGTAAAGTTCGCCATTGCCGATGCAACGCGGGGCATGGATGTGGCCAATGCACGCAACCTTCCCTTCCAAGCCGGTACGGCAGTCGCTCATGGTTTGGCCATGGATAACGCCATCAAAGCCGTGACCATCTGGCCAGCTGAGATTCTGGGTGTCGCTGATCAATTAGGCTCTTTAGAGCCAGGCAAGCGCGCCAGTCTATTTGCGGCCAATGGCAACCCACTTGAGCCCATGACGCAAGTGACCCATGTCTGGATTGATGGTGAGGCTTATGACTTGGATGCTGTCAAAGGCAAGGCGCTTTATGACCGCTACAAGGCGCGGCACCAAGGACGCTGATCCAACACACTGAATCGTTGGAACAGCGCCATGGCCCTCCTGATCTGCGCCCCTGACCGATCAAATCAACAGCTCGCTCATGACTTGAGCGAGCGCTTACCCAACACCGACATTCGCATCTGGCCAGAGATCGGCCGGCCTGAGGACATTGTCTTCGCGGTCTTGTGGAAACACCCCAAAGATCTGCTGTCACAGTTACCTAACCTCAAAGCCGTCAGTTCATTGGGTGCTGGCATTGAGCATCTTGTTGATGATCCAACACTTGCTAGCAAAGCCGTGCCCGTCGGGCGCATGGCAGGCCCTAAATTGGCATTGGATATGGCCACCTGGCTGATCGGTCGAGTCGTCGCTGATTGGCGGGTATTTGATGAGCACACCCACCATCAGTCACAGCAACGCTGGGTACCGGAGACGCCTCGGGCAACACCGGTCATTGGTATTCTCGGCATGGGTCAAATGGGGGGACAAGCCGCCCTCTCATTCAGTCAACTCGGCTTCCAAGTGTTGGGTTTTAGCCAATCTGGTCATGGCCCGAAGACGATTCCGGTCTGGTCTGGCGATGCAGGCCTCGAACATGTTGCCAGTCAATCAGACTACCTCATTTGTCTCTTGCCATTGACACCTCAAACACAAGGTATCTTGAATAAGACATTGATGGCGTCGATGAAAGCCGGTAGCGTGCTCATTAATGTGGGTCGAGGCGGCCATCTACACGAGCAAGACTTGTTGGATGCATTGTCCAAAGGCAAACCGAGGCGAGCGATTTTAGATGTTTTTCAACAAGAACCCTTGCCTGCTCACCATCCTTTCTGGAAACATGAACAGATTGTGATTTCACCGCATTGCGCCAGTATCACTGACCCACAAGAAGCAGCAGAGCGCTTGGCCCAAAGTTATGAGGCTGTCTTGCGGGGAGAGCCCCCCTTGGGTGAAGTTGACCTCGCGTTGGGCTACTGAGGTCGCTCGCAAAAGCCATGGGGCTCCGCGCCCAATGCCGCATTAAACTTGGCACTCATATTCTGAAAAGCAACCCACGCCGCTAATGCGGTGATGTCATCATCACTCAAGTGCACTTTGAGCGAATCAATCACCGTCTGGTCAATCTTGGCACAGTCAGCGGTCATCAACTCAGCGAACGCTAAGATGGTCTGCTCTATGGGCGTGAAAAGTTCTTCTTGATGACGCCAATCCATGACCGCCTGTGCTTTGTGCGCCTCTCCTTTGCTGGACAGGTAATGATGCGCATTCAGATCAACACAGAAAGCACAACCATTGAGTTGCGCTACCCGAATGGATACCAATGAGCGCATTGACTTCGATAGGGGGAATCTCTTCCGAGAAAAAATCCCTAAAAGCCCCAACACGCCGAAGAATAGGCCAAAAAATCGCCCCCACAAATAACTGGGTGATAAGACCTCACCATACACTCGGATTTGGCGCTTTAAAACCCAACGAACCGGCCATGGGTAGTCCGTCATCGGTTTGGGTGCAATGTAAGCCATAACGATCTCTCCCTACGCTGTGGCTTGGGACAACCCAAAACCCTCGCGCCTTAATTTTGCAATGTGGTCTCTAATCGCTGCTGCTTTCTCAAACTCCAGCGATTCGGCTGCTTTAAGCATGTCTTTTTCAAGCTGATCAATCTGTTTAGATAAGGCCTTTGGATCATTTGCCGGCGGTAATGAAGCCAACTGAGGGGCATCGACTTCCTTGCGCTTACCAGAACGTTTTCCGGGTGTGTTGTGGGCATCCGCCATAATGTCAGCGACACTTTTCAAGATGGTCTTTGGTGTAATGCCATGCGCCTCATTGAACGCGATCTGTTTGGCTCGTCGGCGCTCTGTTTCATCAATGGCACGCTTCATGGAGTCAGTCACGGTATCTGCATACAAAATGGCCTTGCCTCGGATATTTCGAGCCGCTCGGCCGATGGTCTGAATCAAAGACCCCGTTGATCGTAGGAAGCCCTCTTTATCGGCATCTAAAATGGCCACCAAGGAGACCTCTGGGAGGTCTAGACCCTCTCTCAGTAAGTTGATACCCACTAACACATCAAAGGTACCCAACCGCAAATCTCTTAAAATTTCGACCCGCTCGACAGTATCCACATCTGAGTGCAAGTACCTCACCTTGACATCGTGCTCTGCCAGATACTCTGTGAGATTTTCAGCCATTCGTTTGGTCAATGTGGTCACCAACACACGCTCTCCCACACCCACACGCTGATTGATCTCGGACAGCAAATTATCGACCTGACTGGCCACAGGCCGCACTTCCACTTCAGGATCCACCAAGCCCGTGGGGCGAACCACTTGCTCAACAGTTTGTTTCGAGTGATCTGCTTCCCACTGCCTAGGTGTGGCAGATACCAAAATCATTTGAGGTGCGCGCTCAGCGAACTCTTCAAACATCAAAGGCCGATTATCCAGTGCCGATGGCAAACGGAATCCAAACTCAACCAACGTCTCTTTCCTTGACCGATCCCCCTTATACATGCCACCTATTTGTGGAATCGTGACGTGAGACTCGTCCGCAATCAAGATTGCATCTTTGGGAAGATAATCAAACAAAGTGGGCGGCGCCTCGCCGGGTTGCCGACCAGTCAAATGCCTAGAATAGTTCTCAATCCCTTGGCAGTAACCCAGCTCTAACATCATCTCAATGTCATACTCACAACGCTGCTTTAAGCGCTGCGCTTCAACGAGTTTGTTGGCCCCCTCTAAAACAACCAGGCGGTCTTTCAGTTCGGCTTTGATCGCATCGACCGCATCCAGCACCACCTGCCTCGGTGTCACGTAGTGCGTCTTTGGAAAAATAGTGAGTTGGGGCACGCTCTCACGTAATTCGCCTGTTAAGGGATCAAAAAAGGCGATCTTCTCAATCTCATCATCAAACAACTCTACTCTGACCGCCTCAATCTCAGAGTCGCCTGGGAAAATATCAATCACCTCGCCTCGAACCCGATACGTTCCGCGCCGAAGCTCAAAGTCATTGCGTGCATATTGCATCTCTGCCAATCGACGTAAAAGCGCCCGTTGCGGCAGTTCTTCGCCGACTTGAAGAGACAAGCTCATTTGTAAGAAAGAGCTCGGGTCACCCAATCCATAAATGGCTGACACCGTTGCCACAATCAAACTATCGGGACGCTCCAATAGGGCCTTGGTAGCAGACAAGCGCATTTGTTCAATATGCTCATTAATCGAGGCATCTTTTTCAATGAAGGTGTCTGTTGATGGCACATAGGCCTCGGGTTGGTAGTAATCGTAGTAACTGACAAAGTATTCGACGGCATTGTCAGGGAAAAACGCCTTAAATTCGCCATAGAGCTGCGCGGCGAGTGTCTTATTGGGCGCCATCACCAAAGCGGGTCGCTGAGCCTTCTCAATGACATTGGCCATGGTGAAGGTCTTGCCTGACCCTGTCACGCCAAGAAGTGTTTGGTGGCTATGCCCCTGATTGAGGCCATCTACCAGACGCAAAATCGCCTCAGGTTGATCACCCGCGGGTTCATATTTGGAGACCATCTTGAAACGTTTCGACATGACTCAGTGACTTTTGGTGAATGGCACGCCCTAAAATTCCGGCGCAAATCCTTGTATCAAGGACTATAATTGTAATCTGTTCCCAGCCAAGGAAATGTGCATTGTCCATGCGATTCGCTGCTCGAGTATCCAAGGTCAAACCCTCCGCTACCATTGCGATGTCAATGAAAGCGCTCGAACTAAAAGCGCAGGGCCGAGACATCATCTCTCTATCGGTCGGTGAGCCTGACTTCGATACGCCAGCACACATTGCGCAGGCGGGTATTGAAGCGATTGAACAAGGAAAGACGCGTTATACGGCCGTTGATGGCACACCTGAACTCAAACAGGCCATTATTGCCAAGCTCCAGCGTGATAATGAGCTGGACTACACCCCAAAGGAAATTTTGGTCTCCAGCGGTGCGAAGCAGAGTATCTACAACATGCTCCAAGCGGTTTTGGATGAGGGGGATGAGGTACTTGTGCCGGCACCTTACTGGGTATCGTATCCAGACATGGTCCGTCTGGCCAATGCAGAACCCGTGATCTTGCACACACAACCAGAGCAAAGTTACCTGATCAATCCCCAACAACTTGAATCGGCGATCAATGACAAGACGCGCATGCTCATCCTTAATGCACCCAGCAACCCCACGGGCATGGGGTATGGAAAAAAAGCGCTTGAAGCGCTGGGTGCGGTCTTACTTGAGCACCCCAAGATATTAATTTGCTCCGATGATATCTATGAGCACATTTGGTGGGGAGAGGAGCCATTTTATAATCTTGGTCAACTCGTTCCTGAATTGAAAGACCGGATGGTTGTCATCAATGGTGTCTCCAAGGCCTATGCCATGACAGGCTGGCGAATTGGTTATGCGGCTGGTCCAGAGGGCTTGATCGCACAAATGAGAAAAATCCAAGGTCAAAGCACCTCCAATCCTTGCTCTATCAGCCAAGCGGCTGCTGTGGCTGCACTCAATGGCGATCAACACTGTGTCACTCAAATGACCCAAGCCTTTAAAGAACGGCATGATTGGGTTGTGCCTGCGCTGAATGATTGCCCAGGATTTTCTTGCCAGCCAGCGTCGGGGGCCTTCTATGTCTTTGTCGCTTGCGGTGACGCTATTCAATCACTTGGTCTCAATGATGACTTGCAACTGGCAGAGCACCTGCTTGAAAAAGCCGGTGTGGCCACAGTCCCGGGCACGGCCTTCGGTGCGCCTAATCACCTGCGCTTGTCTTTTGCGCTTGGTCTTGAAACGCTCAAAGAAGCCATCGATCGCATTCGTGGCGCGCTTGCCTAGTCAGGCCGCCAAAAAAATGCAGCCAATGTCTGGCGCACACTAGCCATGTACTCTGATTGAGGTGACAGGCTGTCTACTTTAGGGTGGTGTGCTCATGCACCAACCCCTTTGCCAACGACCAACTGATCGCGGCGGCAGCCTCCTAGACATGCTGGTGGTGCTGGTCATCGTGATGACGCTAGCCAGCTTAATGAGGCCCAGCCTAAACCGCCACGCCCTTGAGAAAAAAGCGCTCGCTGAGAGTCAACATCTCTTCCAAGGCCTCAGACGGGCAAGGCTGGCTGCCATGACACAAAACCTACCCACCATGGCCTGTCCAAGCGAAGATGGCGCCACATGCGCCTCCCTCAGCGAGTGGCACCATGGCTGGATGGTGTTTCAAGACCCGCGCGGCTTAGGTCAGCCAAACCATCCCGACGATATTCTCGAGGTGGGAGGGCCAAGCGAATTATTGATCCTTACCAGTGGCTCACGAAAGCGGACGCGTTTTAATCCCGATGGTAGCGCCTATGGGTACAACCTCACGATCAGCGCTTGCCAAAAAGACGATCAAATCATCCAAGCAGAGATCATCGTTTCTAATCCAGGGCGTGTCCGCTGGTCAGCCGCACGTCATCCTCTGGTCTGTTAGCCACTTTGAAAACCTGAGCGAAAGGGCGTAGATTGATCATTATGAAAATTGACCGCCATCCTCAATCAGCCATCCTGAGTCAAGAATTACTCAGTCGGCCGCCTCCGGTCATTCACACGCCTTGCACCCTCATTCATTTGGCGTTAATGCCCAAACCAAACCAAGCTGAATTATCAACCGATCCGATTCAACAAGCGATTGATCAGCTATGCGAGCAAAACGGTCTTCCAACCTCAGGAGGCGAGCGACATCACCAAATCTCTTTAGGTGCCACCACCATTCGCTGGGAACAGCACACTGAATTTAGTTCTGTGGTGGTGATCAGTGAAGGCAAAGACGACCTATCACCCTCAAGTCTGACCTGGCTAGATGATATCTCGGCCCAATTACTCACGGGCACACGACTTGTGGTGGATCAATCCATGCCAAAAGCGCCATTGTCGACCTTGGGCTATGTCGGTGGTTCAGTCATGGACGGGCAGGCAGAAATCGCGACCAACTTGACGCCTGATGAGGCTGGGCTGGTGACCTACACAATCGCTAACCTCGGCCTTGATGAGGCCCGTCTTGGTCGACTCGCTCAACGGCTCTATGAAATTGAAACCTATCGAATGATGGCACTCCTTGGGCTGCCGCTGGCTAAGAAAACTGGGGCAGGTTTAAATGGTCTTGAGGGTCGACTGATTGATCTGGTCAGGCGCCTCGGTACTGGTGAAGCGCTGAGTAAAGATCAGGGCTTACTTGAGGAGCTCTTTGCGCTTGCTCAGGACTCAGAACAGCTAATGGCAGATACTGATTACCGCTTCTCCGCGACCCAAGCCTACGGTCAAATTGTAGAGGACCGCCTCGCTGAGATTCAGGAAGTGGCCTTACCCACCCGACAGCGGCTGGGAGAATTTTTGGAGCGTCGGTTTGAGCCAGCACTGAGAACCACTGAGCACATCACTCGGCGCCAAGCTAGCTTGAGTGCCAGGATCGCCAGGACAGTCAGCTTAGCCAGAACACGTGTGGAAGTCAGTCTACAGACGCAGCATCGGACGCAACTGGAGACCATGGCCCATCGGGCCAAGCTCCAGCTCAGACTACAACGCACAGTAGAAGGGCTGTCGGTCATGGCGATTAGCTACTACGCTCTGGGGATCTTATCGTACTTCCTCGGCGGTTGGATGCCATCAGATCATTCTAAGTGGTTGATTTCACTAGCCTCCCCCGTTGTGTTGCTGGGAATCTGGTGGGGTCTACGTCGCTGGCGACAAACATTGCTAAGCCAGCCCGATGAGGACCATTGATGTGATAAGATTCAAACATGCGTTTAAATCAAACGTTTGTTTCAGATGCCACTGGCACCCGCGACCGCATCCTTGATGCGGCCGAACGTTTATTTGCCGAGCAAGGTTTTTATATCACCACCCTGCGTGAGATCACCCACGCGGCCTCTGTCAACTTAGCTGCCGTCAATTATCACTTTGGCTCTAAACAAGCCTTGGTCATCGCTGTTTTCAGACGGCGACTCGATGAACTAAACACCGAGCGACTTACGAGACTAGATCAGGCCTTTGCCAAGCAAACGCCTCCCGTGTTGGAAGATGTCCTGGATGCTTTTGTCTATCCTGCCCTCGCCTTAATGGGGGATGGCCATGCTGGCGGTCATCGATTTATGCAACTGCTGATGCGGGCCTATGCAGATCCAGACGAGGCCTTGCACGGGGCCATTCGTGAGGAGTATGGCTACATTATGCGTCGCTTTGCCGATGCGCTGATTGAAGCAGCGAGCAGTGAGCATGATGCCAAACCCTCATGGCCTGCAGACCAAATTAGGCAACAACTCGACTTTTTAGTGGGTGCGCTTACCTACACCATGGCAGATGCGAAGCTAAAACACCCCAGAGCCACCGCCTCTGCCCTCGTGCGCTTCGCCGCAGCAGGCATTCGAGGCGTATCCCAAACCAAATATGCAACAGACTTTAAAGAGGAACTCTCATGACCGCTATCTTTATTGCTGCACTCTTGATTGCCCTTGGCACGCTGGCCTTTTTCAGAACACCATTGTGGCTAGTCACGCTGACTGTTGCCGCCGGCTTGGCAGTGGCTGTGTCAGTCGGAAGCCATTGGTCGGTCTTCGCGCTTTATGGTCTGGTCACCGCACCACTGGCCTTCCTGAGCTTGACACCTCTCCGCCGTCATCTGCTATCAAAACCTCTGTTCTCTTGGTTCCGCACTGTATTGCCGGCCATGTCTGAGACGGAAAAAGAGGCCCTGGAATCCGGCACTGTCTGGTGGGATGCTGAGCTGTTTAGCGGCAGGCCCAATTGGAAAAGTTTATTTGACCTACCAGCACCGACGCTAACAGATGAAGAGCGAGCTTTCATGGACGGACCCGTCGAAGTGCTTTGCCACATGCTGGACGATTGGCAAATCAATCGCGAGCTCAAGGACTTGCCTCCTGATGTTTGGGCGTTCATCAAAAAAGAGCGCTTTTTAAGCATGATCATCCCCAAAGAGTACGGGGGTCTGGGATTCACCTCACAAGGCAATGCCGCTGTGGTGACCAAAATCTCTACCCGTTCTTTGACAGCTGCTGTCTCTGTGATGGTGCCCAATTCCCTAGGCCCTGGGGAGTTGCTGATGCATTTTGGTACCCAAGCCCAGAAAGACCATTACCTGCCGCGTTTGGCGGTCGGTGATGAGATTCCATGCTTCGCCCTCACCTCCCCGATGGCGGGCTCAGACGCTGCCTCCATGCCGGATGAGGGTGTGGTCTGCAAGGAGATGATAGATGGCAAAGAGGTTCTCGGTTTACGTGTCAGTTGGGACAAGCGCTATATCACCCTCGCCCCTATTGCCACCGTGCTCGGCCTTGCTTTTAAAACACGTGATCCTGACAAACTACTGGGAGACCAGGAGCATTTGGGCATTACTTGTGCCTTGATCCCCACCCAGACGCCAGGTGTCAAGATGGGCAACCGTCACCTGCCCGGCGGCTCAATTTTTATGAATGGCACCACCTATGGCGATCAAGTCTTCATCCCCATGGATTGGGTGATTGGTGGACAAGAGCGCGTCGGCCAAGGTTGGCGGATGCTGATGCATTGCCTTGCCGCAGGCCGCGCCATTTCCTTGCCGGCACAGGGTGTTGCAGGCGGCAAAATGGCCAGTCTTTTGACGGGCGCTTATGCCCGCATCCGTTACCAATTCAAACAACCCATTGGTCATTTTGAGGGCATTGAGGAGCCGCTGGCAAGGATTGGGACAGAAGCTTATCGGATGGAGTCAGCACACAAGCTGACGATGTCAGCGCTCGACCGCGGTGACAAACCCGTTGTCCTATCGGCGATCCTCAAAGCCTATTTGACCGAGGCCAATCGACGCGTGATCAATGATGCAATGGATGTGCATGGTGGTAAAGCCGTGGTGGAGGGACCCAGCAATTATCTCTCCATGGGCTACCAAGGCTTGCCTGTTTCGATCACTGTTGAGGGTGCCAACATTTTGACCCGCTCTATGATCGTATTCGGGCAAGGGGCCATTCGCTGCCACCCTTACCTTCTCAAAGAAATGCAGTCAGCTGCGGAGAATGACCTGAAGGCATTTGACCAAGCCATCTGGGGGCATGTCGGGTTTGTGCTCTCCAATGCCTGTCGCTCGTTGGTCTTAGGTATCACGGGTGGACGAGGCACAGCCAGCCCTAAAAACGATGTCACTAAGGGCTACTATCAAAGCATTAACCGACTAAGTGCTGCATTCAGTCTGACTGCAGATATTTGCTTGATGATCTTGGGTGGCAAATTCAAGTTCAAAGAAAAATTGTCTGGCCGATTTGCAGATGCCTTGGCTTATCTATTCCTCGCATCGATGACACTCAGACGCTTCAGCGACGATGGCTCACCCGAGGAAGACATTGATGTGATGCAAAGTGCAGTCCAAGACAGCTTGCAGCGTGTTGAGGCGGCTTTGTTTGAGGTCTATCGCAACTTCCCTATTCCAGTGCTGGGTCATGTGATCCGAATCATGTGTTTCCCCTGGGGTCGCCGTTATCACGCGGTCACAGATCAAGTCGGACACCGTATTGCTCGTCAGCTGCTGACTGACAGTGCGACGCGTGCGCGTCTCACTGGCGATGTTTATCTGCCCAAAGAAGCCGATGGCGTTGGGGTTGTCTTACAAGCTTTCGATGCGGTACTCAAAGCTGAACCAGCCGAGTATGCCATTCGCAATGCGCTCAAAGCCGTACCCAATCCACTCAACGTTCATGCATTGGTTCGTCGGGCGGTGGAAGCTGGTGTCATTAGTGAAGACCAAGGCAGTGAGCTCATCCTCGCTCAAGAGCTCAGTGCGCAAGTCATTGCAGTGGATGAATTTTCACCTGATGACTTGGTTCACCCAATTTCAAATAAAACCGATGAGGCCTTGGCCAAAGCCAGCTAAGTTTTTTATTCATTGCCGTGAAGGATAGAACATGACCAATCAGAACCTCCCCATTCGTCGCGCTGCCGTACTAGGTGCTGGGGTAATGGGAGCGCAGATCGCTGCGCACATGAGTGCAGCAGGCATCCCAGTGTACCTTTTTGACTTGGCTTCTGATGAAGGCAAGAAAAGTCAGATAGCCGAACAAGGCAAACAGCGACTGACCAAGTTAAAGCCGCCCCCATTGGCTAGTCAGCCATTGATTCATGGCATCGATGCGATGAACTTTGACGATGACCTGGCGCGCTTGAGCGAGTGTGACCTGATCATCGAGGCCGTTGCTGAGAGAATGGAGATTAAACGTGATCTCTATGGAAAACTCACCCCACACTTAAATGAGAAAGCGATTTTTGCCAGCAATACCTCTGGCTTGTCGATCACCGAGCTCGCTCATGTCTTGCCTACTGAGATTCAATCGCGGTTCTGTGGCGTACACTTCTTTAACCCCCCGCGCTACATGCATCTGGTTGAGCTTATCCCCCATGCAACGACTTCCCCAGAGCTGATGGATCAGCTTGAGGACTTCCTTACTCAAAGGCTAGGCAAGGGTGTCGTGCGAGCCCGCGACACAGCGAATTTCATTGCTAACCGTGTGGGTGTTTTTACGATGTGGTCGACCATGCATCATGCTGAGCGCCTTGGCCTTGGCTTCGATACTGTAGACGCACTCACAGGGCCTGCCATTGGTCGCCCTAAAAGCGCCACTTTTCGTCTGGCAGATGTTGTCGGTTTAGACACCATGGGTAATGTCATTAAAACGATGCATGACAAACTGCCCGATGATCCCTGGCATGGCCTCTATCAAGCCCCAGAATGGCTAGAGACCTTGCTCAGTGGCGGCGCACTCGGTCAAAAGTCAGGCGCTGGTGTATTCAAAAAAGTAGGCAAAGATATTCAAGTGTTTGATCCGGTGACAGGTGACTACCGTCCAACCGACTACAACTTGCCTGACGGCATCAAAGCCATCTTGGCCATCAAGCACCCGGGAGAGCGTTTGGAGCGTCTGGCGGCCTGCGAAACACCAGAAGCAGAATTTTTGTGGTGTATTCATAGAGACTTGTTCCACTACTGCGCCTTCCATCTTGATGTGATTGCCGACAGCGCGCGCGAAATTGACTTGGCGATGTGCTGGGGATACGGCTGGAAAAATGGGCCATTTGAACAATGGCAAGCGGCTGGCTGGAAAACAGTCTGTGGACTGATTCAACGAGACATTACAGACAAGAAAACGGGTGTGGTGGCTAACTTACCCGATTGGGTGGATAACATTGATGCTGCGCACACGGCGGAGGGCTCATTCGCGGCAGATACTCAAACACGCCTACCCAGACCCAAGCTCCCCGTCTATGAGCGACAGTACCAACCCCCTCGTCTACTGGGTGAAGCAACAGATTCTGGAAACACCATTGAGGAAACTGACTTTGTCCGCCTGTTCACCCTCAAAGATGACATTTTAATCGTCAGTCTGAAAACCCCCATGGGTGTCATTGAGCAAGGCGTGGTGGACGGGCTGCACCGTGCCATCGATTTGGCTGAATCGAATTATCAAGGATTC
>JALQZL010000037.1 GCA_023258355.1 Wenzhouxiangellaceae bacterium
ATCAGCCAACAGGCGAGCTGATGCCTTGCGATGACACATCACAAGCAGCGGGTAGTGACACTCTCGCGCTCGTGGCTCAGATCTGTGAGCACTGTAACGACGCTCAATTAAGAGAAAGTCTGGCAGATGGGGAGAAAGACACCACGCACTGGACAGTCGAGGGCGATCCGATGGAAGGTGCGCTCATGGCTTTCTCGGCAAAGGCACGCCATGCGCTCGCTGCCTTGGAGTCAGAAAAGGCAGCCATCCGCTGGCAACGATTGGATGTTTTGCCCTTTGATGCCAAACATCGCTACATGGTGAGTTTAGATCAGGCTGTGATGTCAGATGGCACAACGGCCGTGTGGTTGCATATGAAAGGCGCACCCGAGGATTTGCTCGAGATCATTCAGCCTGAACAGGCATCCCTATGGACATCGAGAATTCATGAGATGGCAGGCAGGGGACTGAGGGTGCTTGGTTTGGCCATGGCAGGGCCCTTGTCTGAATCAACTGACGTGATTTGCGACAAGATGCAGTCTAGGCAACTGGGTGCTGACCTTCGGTGGCTAGGGCTCGTTGGGATTATGGATCCGCCACGCCCAGAGGTCACAGAAGCCCTGCAAGCCTGTCACACGGCGGGTATCCAAGTCAAAATGGTGACTGGTGATCATCAAGTCACAGCCCAAGCCATTGCCGGTCAAATTGGGTTGATGGATCCTTCAAAAGTCGTGACAGGTCAAACACTGGATCATTTGAGTGAAGAGGCGTTTCAAAAAGTAGTGGCAGAGACCACGGTCTTTGCGCGGACCAACCCCAAGCACAAACTGAAGATCGTCCAAGCATTGCAGGCTGATGGGCTGACGGTCGTGATGACAGGCGATGGTGTCAATGATGCGCCTGCCCTAAAACAGGCGGATGCGGGTGTGGCGATGGGCCAGACTGGATCTGATGTTGCTCGAGAAGCCGCAGACTTGGTTTTGATGGATGACCACTTTGCCTCCATTGTCGCCGCCGTCTCAGAAGGGCGGACAGTTTATGAAAACGTGAAGAAAGTGATTGCCTGGACATTACCCACCAGTGCAGGAGAAGCCATGTTGATTGTGGTGGCTTTGCTTATGGGCTGGGCTCTGCCTATCACGCCGATTCAGATTCTCTGGATTAATTTGGTGACGGTGAGCACCCTGGGTGTGGTGCTTGCCTTTGACCCCCCAGAGCCCAACGCCATGGAGAAACCCCCGAGGGATCGTCACGCAGCGATACTCAGTCGGGAGCTTGTGTGGCATATGACGCTGGTGAGTTTACTTTTCTTGGTGGGTATTTTTGGGCTCTACTCGCAAGCCATTGACTCAGGACATGGGCTGATATTTGCACAAACCGTGGCTTTGAATGCCGTCGTCGTTTTCGAGATATTCCATCTTTTCTTTATTCGCGCCAGCCAGTCTGGGACTTTCCTCTCGAGCCTACGTGGCAATGGATATCTTTGGATTGCTACCACGGTGGTCATCATGGCCCAACTGCTGGTCACCTTCTGTGCGCCATTCCAATCTGTTTTTGAAACCCAGCCGCTGCCGGGGGCGCAATGGTTGATTATTGTGGGTATTGCCTTCGGGTTTTACCTTGTCTTGCATGCCGAGCGATGGCTTCGCTTGAGAATGCGCCCATCTCAGCCATAGGAACACAGCAAAAGGGGCAATCTTAGTCCAGTGCCTCTTGGTCCCCAGCCATACAGGTATCGTCAGTGATTGGTCATTTTTTAGTGGGGCTGGGTCGGTATAATGACAAGCAGTTGGGTTAAGGGCAGGCAGTGTGCCAGCCAAATCATGTCAATTTCCTAGGGGTATGCATGAACATCACAATGATTGGAACGGGGTATGTTGGCCTTGTGTCGGGCGTTTGTTTTTCCGACTTCGGCCATCAAGTCACCTGTGTGGACTTATCTGAAGAAAAAATAGCGCGCTTGAATCAAGGTGAAGTGCCCATTTATGAGCCTGGCCTTGATGAGGTGATGGCGAAAAATGTGAAAGCCAATCGGCTGACATTTACCACCGATCTCAAAGCAGCGGTGGATGGTGCTGATGCAGTGTTCATTGCTGTGGGCACGCCAACGAGGCGAGGTGATGGGCACGCCGATTTGTCTTATGTCATGGCAGCAGCAGAAGACATCGCCCATGCCATGACAGATTATTGTGTGGTGGTGACCAAGTCGACGGTGCCTGTTGGCACCAACCGCCAAGTGGCTGAGGTGATCACCAAGGCAAGACCAGATGCTCAATTTGATGTGGCGTCTAACCCAGAGTTTTTGAGGGAAGGCGCAGCCATTGATGACTTTATGCGACCTGACCGTGTGGTCGTTGGTGTTGAGTCAGAGCGTGCTAAAGAGATCATGGGGGAGATTTATCGGCCCCTCTTCCTTCGCGAGTTTCCCATTGTTTATACCGATTTGGAGTCAGCCGAACTGATCAAATACGCAGCCAATGCTTTCTTGGCCACCAAAATTAGCTTCATCAATGAAATGGCGACATTGTGCGAGCGTGTGGGTGCTGATGTGAAGGCTGTGGCGAAAGGCATGGGGTTGGATGGGCGCATCGGCAATAAGTTTTTGCACCCAGGGCCTGGCTTCGGTGGCTCATGTTTCCCAAAAGACACCTCAGCCCTGGCTAGAACTGGCCAAGAAGTGGGTGTTCCGATGTCAATCACAGAAACGGTCATGCGAGTCAATGACCAAATCAAGCGGCGCATGATCGATAAAGTGATGACGTTGTGCGACGATACAGTGAATGGTAAGACCATCGCAGTACTGGGCGTCACTTTTAAGCCCAATACAGATGACATGCGCGATGCGCCTGCACTCACCATCGTGCCTGCTTTAGTGGGTGCAGGTGCGAAAGTGCGTGTGGTGGATCCTCAAGGGCGACATGAAGGTGAGGCTTTGCTGCCTGGCGTGGAGTGGATGGATGATGCCTATGATGCGGCAGCCGATGCCGAGTGTGTCATTCTGCTGACCGAGTGGAATGAGTTTCGGGCACTGGATCTCCCTGCTTTGGCCTCTGCCATGAAGAGCCCTCGAATGGCTGACCTTCGTAATATCTATGATCAAGGCGATGTCATGGCAGCTGGCTTTGTCGCTTACACAGCCGTGGGTCGCTAGCCTATGGGGCCTGTACTTGTCACGGGTGGTGCTGGTTACATCGGCTCTCATGTCACTAGGTTGCTTGCCGAGCGGGGCGAGCAAGTGGTGGTGGTTGATAACTTGTCCACCGGGTTTAAAGAGGCTGTCATCGGTGCGGAGTTGGTCGAGGGAAATGTCGGTGATGCCGGCCTCATACGATCTCTTATTGAGGATCATGGCATTCGGTCGGTGCTGCATTTTGCGGCGCACATCGTCGTCCCCGAATCGGTGGCAGATCCATTGAAGTATTACGGTAACAATACGGCCAACACGCGCCAGTTATTAGATGTCTGCCAAACGACGGGCATTGAGCATTTTATTTTTTCTTCTACTGCTGCTGTTTATGGTTCACCCAGCGGTGGCATCGCCAGTGAACACTCGCCTTTGGCACCAATCAATCCCTATGGTTGGTCAAAGCTGATGAGCGAGCAGATGCTGAAAGATTTGGCGGCTGCGAGTCCACTGCGGCATGTCACCTTGCGTTACTTTAATGTTGCCGGTGCCCAACCCAATGGGTTGTTGGGCCAATCCACACCTCAAGCCACCCATTTGATTAAAGTGGCGGCTGAGCATGTCGTTGGTAAACGCGATGGTTTGGCTATCTTTGGCACCGATTATGAGACGCCCGATGGCACTTGCATCAGGGACTACATCCACGTGGAAGATCTGGCGCTGGCTCATCTGGCAGGGCTAGATTATCTGCGTGAAGGCAAGCCCTCAGCAACGCTGAACTGTGGCTATGGCAGAGGGTTCAGCGTCAAAGAAGTATTGGATGTGGTCGCTAAGCTAGCCGACAAGCCCCTGACTATCGAAATGACAGGGCGTCGGGCGGGGGACCCAGCCGTTTTGGTTTCAAAAGCGGATGCGATTCGAGACACCTTGGATTGGCAGCCAAGATTTCAGGATATAGAGACCATTGTTTCATCCGCCTTGGCTTGGGAAGCCAAACTGGCACAACAACCGATGCGCTAATGGGTGTTTCTGACATAACAGACCACTTGGCAGAGGCTATCGAGGGGTTTTACAACGCGCTTGGCCACACGCATCGGCCCATCGAATTACATCCTCCTTATTTTTCGAAGACAGAAGCGCAGGCGGTCACCGAGACCCTAGCGTCTGGCTGGGTTGCCATGGGCGGCCCGATGGTCAAGGCGTTCGAACAAGTGATCGCAGACTATGTGGGTTCAAAACATGCGGTAGCGACGGTCAATGCAACAGCCGCCCTGCATTTGTCTTTACTGGTCAGCGGCGTGCAAGCAGGTGACTTGGTCATCACACAATCAAATACTTTCATTGCACCGGTCAATGCCATTCGCTACTGTGGGGCCGAACCCATTTTTGTGGATGTTGAAAACCAAAGTCTTGGTCTGTGTTCAGAGGCTTTGACTGAGTTTCTTGCCTCACAGACAAGCTGTCGTGACGGTGTTTGCTATCACAATGATACCCAGCGGCCCATTCGTGCGCTCTTACCTGTCCATGTCTTGGGGCATCCAGTGAAGATGTCTGCACTCAGGGGCTTGGCAGAAACTCACCACCTCCAACTCATCGAAGATGCGGCAGAAGCCTTGGGCAGTGCCATTATGTGCGATGGTCATATGATGCGGTGCGGTCGCTGGGGTGATCTGGGTGTGATCAGTTTTAATGCCAACAAGATCATTACCACTGGTGCGGGGGGTATGGTGTTGACTGATGATGACCGTGTGGCTGAACAAGTCAGACATCTGGCCAGCATCGCAAAGACAGGCTCGGGTGAGCATGGTCAGTTTGACGCAGTGGGTTACAACTATGGGATGCCTAATCTCAATGCCGCCATTGGCTTAGCGCAGTGGCAAAAATTTGAGGAGATAGGGGCCACCAAGCAAGCATTGGCGATGCACTATCAGGAGGCGCTTGCCGCAGTACCCGATGTTCGGTTTGTCACAGGCCATCCAGATCACTTCTCGAATGCTTGGATCAACGCTGTGGTGTTTGAGGCGCCTGATATCGCCAAGCAAGTATTAAATGACCTGCGAGCGCAAGGATTCATGGCCAGGGCCTTGTGGGAGCCTCTGCATCAATCAGTTGTCTATCAAGACTGCCTGCAAGGGCCACTGCCCAACACTGAGTATCTGGCATCACGTACCTTGCAGTTGCCGTCGGGTATTGGGTGGGGTTATCAGACATCCTCTTGACTTGACATCCACTGAGACAACGCCATAGGCTGAACATGGGATAGCCAGTGGAGAAGTGAGGGATGCAAAGAGTCTCGATCAGGCGATGGCCGAGTTGTGTAGTCGTGGCTTGGCTGGTCGGCGCCATCGTATTGTCCTCAGCCCATGCGTGGGCCTACTCACCCAATGCAGCCATTTCGGGCAGTTGGTTTGATCCAGCCAAAGACGGTCAAGGCTTTACCCTTCAGGTGATCAATGACCAGACGGTGCTGGCCACTTGGTTTACCTTTGACACCCAAGGCCAGCAGGCCTGGCTTCAGGGCTTGGGTGAAATCGTCGGATCGACCGTCGTCTTTGATTCTTTGGCGCAATACACAGGCCCTACTTTTGGTGCTGGGTATGATCCAACCGATCGTCAATCCACGCCGGTTGGACGCTTGGTGCTCACTTTTGACAGTTGCCACCAAGCCCAAGCGGTGTTTGAAGCCAAGGCACCCTTCGTTGATGAATCACTGTCCTTGCAACGGTTGACAGAGCTCAATGCCCATCGATGTGACACAGCATCCGCCCCCGAGACTTTTCCACTTCACCATGGCCTGTCTGGGGCTTGGTATGCGCCTGATTTAGATGGTCAAGGCTGGATGGTCGAGGTGCTCAATGCTGAGGCGGCTTTGGTCTACTGGTTTACTTATGACAGCGAGGGCAACCAACGTTGGCTCCTTGGGGTCGGTGAAGTCGATGAGCGCGCCATTCGCATCACTCGGCTCGATATCGCCACAGGCGGACGCTTCGGCCCTGAGTTTGATGCTGACACCATTGAGCGGGCACGCTGGGGAACGCTGACACTGAGGCTGTGGCCATGCCAGGGCGCATCAGTGACTTATTCAGAAGGACCCGCTCATCTCGCCAAAAGTAACCAAATTCAAGGTGTCGAGCCTTTGGTGGCCATCAATGGCACCGAGTCATGCCCGCCCGAAATCACAAAATACTCCGCAGCTCGCCTGCTCGACCAGGCCACCTTTGGCCCAACACCAGAGGCTGAAGCCGCTGTCATGCGAATGGGGCCTGAAGCGTGGGTCGATCAGCAATTGGCCACGCCACCTTCCCATCTTGATCTGAGCGACATGCATTGCATGGAGAATTTTGAGCCAGAGGCTCGGGCGGCTCGGGGGGTGAATGAACAGTATTGGGATGCGATGCCGATTCGCATGTTTGACCTTTTCATCGATGCCCCCGACCAATTGAGGCTCAGAATGACTTGGGGGCTGTCTCAATTGCTGGTGGTTTCTAGAGATGCCAGTGATATTCAAGAAATTGGGACGGGTGTTTATTTCAATATGCTGCAAGACCATGCCTTTGGCAATTTCAGAGATCTGATTCGGGCAGTGACACTCTCACCCACCATGGGTCAATTTCTAGATAACGCTGGGTCATTTGCCACATCAGAAGACTGCCCAGAGTGTTTGCCCAATGAAAACTATGCGCGTGAACTATTGATGCTTTTCACCTTGGGCGTGCATCAGCTCAACATGGATGGCACAGTCCGGACAGACGCCTCAGGCGAACCGCTTCAAGTCTTCGAACAGGCTGATGTGATGGCCTTGGCTCGGGCACTGTCTGGCTGGCATATCCCACCCCTGGATGAGACGGATCCAAGATTTGATGATTGTGATCATCCGTTTATTTGGTATGACCACCCAATGGTGCCGCATACGGGTTATCCAAGAGATGCCCATGATCCGGGTGAGAAGACGTTATTGGGGACACGGATACCCGAAGGCCAAGGCATCTGGGCTGACTTAGAATCTGTTTTGGATATCTTGATGGCTCATCCCAATATGCCGCCTTTTGTGAGCTATCGGCTGATTCAGCACTTCACGACATCGGACCCATCGCCCGCGTACGTTGAGCGCGTGGCCCAAGTCTTCGCTGACAATGGGCAAGGGGTTCGAGGCGATTTGAAAGCGGTGGTTCGGGCGATCTTGCTTGATCCTGAGGCGCGCGTGGGTGATACGCCACAAAGTCATCTCAAAAACTTTGGGCGAATTCGTGATTTGGTTCTGCGTCGCACAGCGGTCTATCGTGCACTGGGTTGTCCAAGTCTGCCAACGCAAATGTTCTTCTTGGATGAAGATGATCCAAACTATGGCGTTCGATTCTTGCCTCGGTTACCGAATAATCGACCTTTTGGTGCGCCTGAAGTCTTTAACTTTTATCCACCGACCAATCAAGTGCCAGGGACTGATTTGGTTTCACCAGAGCACATGCTTCTCAACTTTAATGGGTTAGAGGCCATGCTTAATGCGCTGGGAGGTGACGCCAGACAGTACAGGCAGTGTACTGATTATCCTTTATTTGAAGAAGCGCTATCCCGTGACGGGCCCGCACTCATTAAACTCATGAAAGATCGATTCATGCGGGGAAGACAGACTTTCTCTCATGAGCAGGTGATGCTAAACACCTATGAGATGGGCCTGAGAGATTGGTATTGGAATAATCAAAATAGCTCAGATCCTGAAGCCAAGCACTATCTGTATCAGTTCTCGATGTTTTTTGGTTACACCTTGTTGGGTGAGGAATTTGGAGTGATCCGATGAGTCATAAGAAAGACTTGACGAGCCTCACCCGTCGTCGGTTGCTGGCTGGTATGGGTGGTCTCCTGGCCTCGAGTGGCCTGGCCGTTCCGTGGCCTGTGCGCTTGGCAATGGCCAATACCTATCCAGACTATAAAGCAGTGATCTGCATCTTTCTCAATGGGGGAAATGATGGCAATGACATGCTGATTCCCAGAGATGGTGCTTATGGTGACTACGCCAGTGCGCATGGCAGTCTCGCTTTGCCTCTTGATGAGTTGGTGCCTCTGAACCTGAGCAATAGTGATCATTTATTGGGCCTCAATCCAGCGATGGCGCCAATGCGTCATCTGGTTGATCGGGGGCATGTGGCTTGGGTCGCCAATGCAGGCCCTCTGGTTGAGCCGATTTCAGCAGATGATGTGAAAAATGGACGAGCCCGCTTACCGAGTTTGTTGGGCTCTCACCCAGACCAAACGCGCCATGTTTCAGGCGGTGTGCCAGGTACCTTTGCGGCCAATTCAGGGTGGGGCGGCCGGACTTTGGAAGCGATGCCGAATGATTTGGTGGATGGCTTGTTATCTAACCTCTCGTTATCAAGAAACAATTGGTTGATGCGTGGTCGCTACTGGGCGCCTACCATGGCTGAAGACCGAGAATACTTCACTAATCTCGATTTGAGACACATCCTAGATGGGGGTAATCCGATGGAGTTCCAGGCCTATCAAGAGGCTGTGGGCGCTGCAAACAGTGGTGATGATCTTTCAATGGCTTACCGACACGCCGTGGGCAATGTTTTAGATGAGGTGCTTGAGCTTCGTCGAGTTTTAGACCGGGTGCCATCGAATGTGGCACCGGCGTTGAATGACCGTGACGACTTTGAATTAGACCAGCGGCTGAGAACCACTGTGCGAACCTTATGGGCAGGTCGAGAGGCGGGGGTTAAACGGCAAATGGCCTACATTCAGTGGGGTGGCTTCGACACGCACAGCGACCAACGCGGCGCCACATCAGAAAATCAAGATGGACAGCTGGCTGATTTGGCCAAGGCTTTGGCAGACCTAGACGAGCAACTCACGATTGGGGGATTGCATGATCATGTCGTCACGGTTGTGTTATCCGAGTTTGGCCGCCCATTGCAACCCAATTCTAGTGGCGGCACTGACCATGGTTGGGGCAATCACTTCCTGGTCACTGGTGGCCCTGTCAACGGTAACCGTCTGATCGGCCGGATGCCCGAGCTCATTTTAGGTGGAAAAGATGACATGGATGAGGCCGGTCAAGGCCGGTGGGTGCCGACGATTAATACAGATCAAATGTCAGCCAGTGTGATGTCATGGTTCGGTTTACCACACACCTCACTGAACGATGTTTTTGTGAACTTAGAAAACTTTCCAGAACCCACGCTAGATTTGTTTTGATCGGTGGCCTAGCTCTCTACATGCCCAGCGCAAAAAGACCCAAGCACAGCAATAACCCAAGTAATGGAATGACAACGGTCAATGCGCCCATGGGCGCATAAGCCGCTGCGTGGGTTTCTTTACAAATGGCACGGATGGTCGTGACGACATAGCCATTGTGAGGGAGAGAATCCAAGGCACCAGAGGAGATCGCCACCACACGATGTAGTTGGTCAGGATTAACCCCTTGGTCCATGTAATGTGGGCCCAAGATGGGTAGCGCGATGGCCTGACCACCTGAGGCCGAGCCAGTCATCGCTGCAATGGCAGAGACGGCAATGGCTGCTGAGACCAACCCAGAGCCCGGCATGGAGGTCACCCAGACAACAGCGGCATCAAAAGCAGGGGAGACTTTGGCCACCGTGCCAAAGCCAACCACTGCAGCGGTATTGCCAATCGCAACCAAAGCACCCGTGCCACCCTCAGTGAGCGCCATTCCGGGTGCATGTAGGTGGCGGGGGTTGATCAAGACAGCGCCAATGCAGCCAGCCAACAGTGCCACAATTAAAGCAGACGTGCCCAGTTGGTCGTGGGTTGCAAACGAGATCCCGAGGACCAGCAACAGGGGCACCACAGAAAGATAGGGGCTGGGAAGGTCATCTCGCCCGCTGTCTGGGTCATCGCTGCGAACCTCAAACTGCTCCCCTCGGGCGACTGCTTTGTCGAGCATCCACCTTAACCAAAAATAGCCACTGGTCGCCATAAACACAGCCACGATTAAGCTGGCTTGCCATGCCGCCAATGGGGAGGTGCCAAGGAATTCAATGGGGATCCAGTTTTGAATTTCAGGCGAGCCTGCTGAGGTCATGGTGAATGTAACCGAGCCAAATGCCATGGTGGCCGGAATAAACCGTCTGGGCAAATTGGCCTCCCTGAATAAAGCCAGTGCCATTGGATAGACTGAGAAAGCGACCACGAACAACGAAACCCCGCCATAGGTGAGGATAGCGCATGCCAAAACCACAGCCAGCGCCGCGCGGTGGGTGCCCAAACGCGTGATGATCCAGTGCGAAACGCTGTCAGCGCCGCCTGACGACTCCATGAGTTTTCCGAACAAAGAACCAAACAAGAAGATGAAAAACCAAGAGGCGATGAAGCCCGTGAAGCCATTCATATACTGTGTGACCAGGTTGACCCCATCCTCCCCAGCCAAAGGGGGCAACAGCGGAATGCTGGCGGTCAGGGCAACCAGTAGGGCACACAAAGGGGTGGCCACAAACAAACTCATCCCACGCATGGTGAGCACGATAAGCAACGCCAGCGCTGCCAGTAATCCAACAAGACTGAGCATAATCGGTGTCTAACTACCCTCTCAATTGATCGTCCAGATGATGCCAGCGTATGGCCATCCCGTACCCACACAGGCGCTGAGCCCAGTCTGGTGTGTTTATCTTCCATTTGGCGGGCGTGATTGATAACTGTACCAAAGTCCACTGTCCGACCTTGGGGGCATCCGATACCCTTAATTCCGTGAATCTCACAAATTTTTAACGCACATCCCGTCTTGGAGGGCGATGTCACATGAAAAATGCAGGTTTAAAACTATCCGCACTGTGGTTAGCCATGGCTGTGGCCATGAGTGCATCTGCGCAGCAGTCACAGGATGACAACAACGACGAGCAAAACAATGAGCGTCCCATGGACACCATTGAAGTCACGGCGCGGCGACGAGAAGAGAGTCAGATGGATGTGCCGATCGCCCTGACAGCGGTCTCGGGCGAGGCCCTTGAAGATGTCGGAGCACAAGACATTACTTATGTCCAGCAAGTGTCTCCAAATACCACCTTGGAAGTGTCGCGTGGTACTGCGAACACGCTGACTGCATTTATCCGTGGGATCGGACAGCAAGACCCAGTGGCTGGTTTTGAGGCAGGTGTGGGCATCTACATCGATGATGTTTACCTCAATCGCCCTCAGGCTGCGGTGTTAGACATCTATGATGTAGAGCGGATTGAGGTGCTACGTGGACCCCAAGGCACGCTCTATGGTCGTAATACGATCGGTGGTGCTGTGAAGTATGTGACCAAGCGTTTAGCCAACGAGCCCACGGCGCAGATACGCGGCTCCATCGGTAGCTTCTCTCAGCAAGACATCGTGCTCAGCGGCTCTACCGTCGTCAACGACAACCTGAGAGTTGGCGCAGCGATGGGCAGCTTCAACCGCGATGGGTATGGCACCAACCTCAATACCGGTGAAGATAACTACAACAAAGATGTGATGGCTTGGCGCTTCAGTGCCGAGTGGGAGCCCAATGATGATTGGTTTATCCGCTTTGCCGTCGACGCCTATCAGGACGAATCTAACCCTATGGGCGGTCATCGCCTAATTCCCGGCCTATTTGGTGGGGCAGAAGTGCTTGATCACGTCTACAACTCAAGAAGCGGGATGCAAGGCAAAAATGAGACTCGGGCAACAGGGTCTTCTTTGACTGCTGAGTACTACATTTCGCCAGGGTGGACATTCAAATCAATCACCTCATATCGAGAAGACAAAACCACCACACAAATTGACTTTGATGCCTTGCCTCAAGTCGATCTTGATGTGGCTGCGATCTATGACAACGAGCAGTTAAGCCAAGAGTTCCAGCTCAACTTTACCACTGAGCGCATGGCTGGCGTGATGGGTTTTTATTACCTAGATGCCAATGCCTTTGGACCTTTCGACGTTCGCTTGTTTACCACGGGCGCATTGCTAGGCTTGCCAGGACTCAATGCATTTACTTTGGGTGATGTGGATACAGAGACTTGGTCGTTCTTCGCTGACGTGAGTTACGATTTGGGCAATAACTTTGAGCTCTCTCTGGGTGGCCGATACACCAGTGATGAAAGAAGCTCTCGAGTGTTGCGTCAGACCATGCTGGGGGAGTCCACTTTCTTTGGTGGGAACCCAGTGGTTCTGGCAACAACGTCTGACTTCAATGGTTCAGAGAAGTTCACGCAGTTCACACCTCGAGCCAGTGTCTCTTATAAGCCAACCGATGACCACAATGTCTATGCGTCTTACAGCCAAGGCTTTAAAGGCGGTAGCTTTGACCCCCGTGGCCTGACAACTGCCGCACCTGATTTGAATGGAGATGGTGTTGTCAGTGAAGCGGAGGTCTTCGAGTTCATGCGCTTTGAGCCTGAGGAAGTCGACAGTTACGAAGTGGGTATCAAATCACGCTTCGCAGATGGTCGTATCAATACC